>NZ_CP086239.1:3664615-3970000 GCF_026650985.1 Clostridium estertheticum | reverse complement strand
TAGTCGGGACCTAAGCCGAGGCCGAAAGGCGTAGGTGATGGACAATCGGTTGATATTCCGATACCACCAATGGACGTTATTAGAAATGGGATGACGCAGGAGGATAAGATGTGCACACTATTGGATGTGTGTCTAAGCATTTAGGCGGAGCAAGCAGGCAAATCCGTTTGCTCTTAACGCTGAGATGTAATGGGGAAGGCAATTTATTGCTGAAGTATCTGATTCCACGCTGCCAAGAAAAGTCTCTATCGAGGATATTGGTGCCCGTACCGCAAACCGACACAGGTAGGTGAGGAGAGAATCCTAAGACCATCGGAAGAATTACTGTTAAGGAACTCGGCAAATTGACCCCGTAACTTCGGGAGAAGGGGTGCCTACGTAAGTAGGTCGCAGAGAATAGGCCCAAGCAACTGTTTAGCAAAAACACAGGTCTCTGCTAAAGCGAAAGCTGATGTATAGGGGCTGACGCCTGCCCGGTGCTGGAAGGTTAAGGGGATTAGTTAGCTGAGAGCTTGCTCTTGGCGAGGCTATGAACTTAAGCCCCAGTAAACGGCGGCCGTAACTATAACGGTCCTAAGGTAGCGAAATTCCTTGTCGGGTAAGTTCCGACCCGCACGAATGGCGTAATGATTTGGGCACTGTCTCAACAGTACATCCGGCGAAATTGTAGTTCCAGTGAAGATGCTGGATACCCGCGATTGGACGGAAAGACCCCGTAGAGCTTTACTGTAGCTTAGCATTGAATTTCGGTATTGTCTGTACAGGATAGGTGGGAGACTACGATACATGGGCGTCAGCCTGTGTGGAGTCATCCTTGGGATACCACCCTGACAGTACTGAGGTTCTAACTGGAGGCCATGAATCTGGTCACAGGACATTGTTAGGTGGGCAGTTTGACTGGGGCGGTCGCCTCCGAAAGAGTAACGGAGGCGCCCAAAGGTTCCCTCAGCGCGGTTGGAAATCGCGCGAAGAGTGCAAAGGCAGAAGGGAGCCTGACTGCGACACTTACAAGTGGAGCAGGGACGAAAGTCGGGCTTAGTGATCCGGTGGTACCTCGTGGGAGGGCCATCGCTCAACGGATAAAAGCTACCTCGGGGATAACAGGCTGATCTCCCCCAAGAGTCCACATCGACGGGGAGGTTTGGCACCTCGATGTCGGCTCGTCGCATCCTGGGGCTGAAGTAGGTCCCAAGGGTTGGGCTGTTCGCCCATTAAAGCGGCACGCGAGCTGGGTTCAGAACGTCGTGAGACAGTTCGGTCCCTATCCGTCGCGGGCGTAGGAAATTTGAAGGGAGCTGTCCTTAGTACGAGAGGACCGGGATGGACAAACCTCTGGTGCACCAGTTGTCACGCCAGTGGCATCGCTGGGTAGCTATGTTTGGAAGGGATAAACGCTGAAAGCATCTAAGCGTGAAGCCCACCCTAAGATGAGATTTCCCATTACTCGCACGTAAGTGCGATGTAAGTAAGACTCCTGGAAGACCACCAGGTTGATAGGTTAGAGGTGTAAGCATGGTAACATGTTCAGCTGACTAATACTAATAAGTCGAGGGCTTGACCAAGATAACATAAGTAACAATTAATATTAATATTGCGATAATACTGTGCAATTTTCAGAGAATATTTATATTCTCATCTGGTGATTATGGCATGAAGGTAACACCCGTTTCCATACCGAACACGAAGGTTAAGCTTCAATGCGCCGATGGTACTGCAGGGGTGACCTTGTGGAAGAGTAGGTTGTCGCCAGGTAACCATGGATCTTTAGCTCAGTTGGTTAGAGCTACCGGCTCATAACCGGTCGGTCTGGGGTTCGAGTCCCTGAAGGTCCACCAAATAACAGTTCAATTGGAACTGTTATTTTTATCTTATAATATATTGAAAAGTTAACGTCTCAATATTTAAAAAATATATTGAAATACTTTTTAAAAGTAGTTGACAAAATAAGAAATGTCTAGTATTATAGTAGAAGTCGTCACATGATGACAAAGCAAATTGGTCTTTGAAAATTAAACAGAGAAATAGGTAAAGAAATGAAATAACATTTTATTTTAACCAGTCAATTACTTTAGTAAAAGTAATATTTTAGTCGTAAGACTAAAAAGTATGTAATGAGCTTGCTAACCAACTTAACAGTTGGCGCAGATTAATTATTTCAACTAAAAAAGTGTAAACTTTTAAATTGAGAGTTTGATCCTGGCTCAGGACGAACGCTGGCGGCGTGCCTAACACATGCAAGTCGAGCGATGCGATCCTTCGGGATCAATTAGCGGCGGACGGGTGAGTAACACGTGGGTAACCTGCCTCAAAGAGGGGAATAGCCTCCCGAAAGGGAGATTAATACCGCATAATATGTTTTGATCGCATGATCTTAACATCAAAGGAATTTTTCGGAATTTCACTTTGAGATGGACCCGCGGCGCATTAGCTAGTTGGTGAGGTAAAGGCCCACCAAGGCAACGATGCGTAGCCGACCTGAGAGGGTGATCGGCCACATTGGAACTGAGACACGGTCCAGACTCCTACGGGAGGCAGCAGTGGGGAATATTGCGCAATGGGGGAAACCCTGACGCAGCAACGCCGCGTGAATGATGAAGGCCTTCGGGTTGTAAAGTTCTGTCTTCTGGGACGATAATGACGGTACCAGAGGAGGAAGCCACGGCTAACTACGTGCCAGCAGCCGCGGTAATACGTAGGTGGCAAGCGTTGTCCGGATTTACTGGGCGTAAAGGATGCGTAGGCGGACATTTAAGTCAGATGTGAAATACCCGAGCTTAACTTGGGTGCTGCATTTGAAACTGGGTGTCTAGAGTGCAGGAGAGGTAAGTGGAATTCCTAGTGTAGCGGTGAAATGCGTAGAGATTAGGAAGAACACCAGTGGCGAAGGCGACTTACTGGACTGTAACTGACGCTGAGGCATGAAAGCGTGGGGAGCAAACAGGATTAGATACCCTGGTAGTCCACGCCGTAAACGATGAATACTAGGTGTCGGGGGTCGAACCTCGGTGCCGCCGTTAACACATTAAGTATTCCGCCTGGGGAGTACGATCGCAAGATTAAAACTCAAAGGAATTGACGGGGGCCCGCACAAGCAGCGGAGCATGTGGTTTAATTCGAAGCAACGCGAAGAACCTTACCTAGACTTGACATCCCTTGCATAACTCAGAGATGAGTGAAGTCCTTCGGGACAAGGTGACAGGTGGTGCATGGTTGTCGTCAGCTCGTGTCGTGAGATGTTGGGTTAAGTCCCGCAACGAGCGCAACCCTTATCATTAGTTGCTACCATTAAGTTGAGCACTCTAGTGAGACTGCCCGGGTTAACCGGGAGGAAGGTGGGGATGACGTCAAATCATCATGCCCCTTATGTCTAGGGCTACACACGTGCTACAATGGTGAGTACAAAGAGATGCAAGACCGCAAGGTGGAGCCAAACTCAAAAACTCATCCCAGTTCGGATTGTAGGCTGCAACTCGCCTACATGAAGCCGGAGTTGCTAGTAATCGCGAATCAGCATGTCGCGGTGAATACGTTCCCGGGCCTTGTACACACCGCCCGTCACACCATGAGAGTTGGTAACACCCGAAGTCCGTGAGGTAACCGTAAGGAGCCAGCGGCCGAAGGTGGGATCGATGATTGGGGTGAAGTCGTAACAAGGTAGCCGTAGGAGAACCTGCGGCTGGATCACCTCCTTTCTAGGGAGTAGATGTATTGACTTCGGTCGATGCAATAGAAGAATTTAATTATTCTTCAAAATATCTATTGTAATTACTCGTTCCTATTTCTCTGTTTAATTTTGAGAGACTAATTATATTAACTTTTAGAAGTTAATTAATTAATAGTTTTTCTTAAAATGTTCTTTGAAAATTGCACAGTGTATAAAGTTATTTTAAAAAGATTTAGATCCACCTTGCGTATTGTAAAATACGAGTAAGTGGTTATAGGTTAATTTATTATGATTTCGCAAAATTAATATTAAGTAACAAAACCGTCTATGTAAATAGACAGAATCAAAGGTCAAGCTACAAAGGGCGCATGGCGAATGCCTTGGCACTAGGAGCCGAAGAAGGACGCGTTAAGCTGCGATAAGCTTTGGGTAGGCGCAAATAGCCTGTGATCCAAAGATTTCCGAATGGGGGAACCCACATAGTAACAACTATGTACTGCATACTGAATAAATAGGTATGCAGAGGTACACCCGGGGAACTGAAACATCTAAGTACCCGGAGGAAGAGAAAGAAATATCGATTTCCTAAGTAGCGGCGAGCGAAAGGGAAAGAGCCCAAACCTAAGTCTTTGACTTAGGGGTTGAGGATAGATCATAAATACTGCAATTCTTTAATTGAAGATAGCTGGAAAGCTGCTCCGCAGAAGGTAATAGGCCTGTAAATGAAAAGGAAGAACAGTCAGATCTAATCCAGAGTACCACGAGACACGTGAAACCTTGTGGGAAGCTGGGAGGACCACCTCCCAAGGCTAAATACTACCTAGTGACCGATAGTGAAGAAGTACCGTGAGGGAAAGGTGAAAAGAACCCCGGAAGGGGAGTGAAATAGAACCTGAAACCGTGTGCCTACAACCGGTCGAAGCACTTTTTATGTGTGACGGCGTGCTTTTTGTAGAACGAGCCAACGAGTTACGATATGTAGCAAGGTTAAGTACTTAAGGTACGGAGCCGAAGGGAAACCGAGTCTGAATAGGGCGTTCTAGTTGCATGTCGTAGACCCGAAACCGGGTGACCTATCCATGGCCAGGATGAAGCGGAAGTAAAATTCCGTGGAGGTCCGAACCACGTTGGTGTTGAAAAACCATGGGATGAGCTGTGGATAGCGGAGAAATTCCAATCGAACTCGGAGATAGCTGGTTCTCCTCGAAATAGCTTTAGGGCTAGCGTCGATTAATTGAGTAATGGAGGTAGAGCACTGAATGGGCTAGGGGCTGACAACAGTTACTGAACCCTATCAAACTCCGAATGCCATATACTTTTATTTCGGCAGTCAGACTGCGAATGATAAGATCCGTAGTCAAAAGGGAAACAGCCCAGACCATCAGCTAAGGTCCCAAAGTGTAAGTTAAGTGGAAAAGGATGTGGGATTTCTAAGACAACTAGGATGTTGGCTCAGAAGCAGCCACTCATTCAAAGAGTGCGTAATAGCTCACTAGTCAAGAGATCCTGCGCCGAAGATGTCCGGGGCTAAAACTTACCACCGAAGCTATGGGTTTACACAATTGTGTAAGCGGTAGAGGAGCTTTCTGTACTGGCTGAAGTCATACCGTAAGGAGTGGTGGACGGTACAGAAGTGAGAATGTTGGCATGAGTAGCGAGAGTTAAGTGAGAATCTTAACGGTCGAAAACCTAAGGTTTCCTGAGGAAGGCTCGTCCTCTCAGGGTTAGTCGGGACCTAAGCCGAGGCCGAAAGGCGTAGGTGATGGACAATCGGTTGATATTCCGATACCACCAATGGACGTTATTAGAAATGGGATGACGCAGGAGGATAAGATGTGCACACTATTGGATGTGTGTCTAAGCATTTAGGCGGAGCAAGCAGGCAAATCCGTTTGCTCTTAACGCTGAGATGTAATGGGGAAGGCAATTTATTGCTGAAGTATCTGATTCCACGCTGCCAAGAAAAGTCTCTATCGAGGATATTGGTGCCCGTACCGCAAACCGACACAGGTAGGTGAGGAGAGAATCCTAAGACCATCGGAAGAATTACTGTTAAGGAACTCGGCAAATTGACCCCGTAACTTCGGGAGAAGGGGTGCCTACGTAAGTAGGTCGCAGAGAATAGGCCCAAGCAACTGTTTAGCAAAAACACAGGTCTCTGCTAAAGCGAAAGCTGATGTATAGGGGCTGACGCCTGCCCGGTGCTGGAAGGTTAAGGGGATTAGTTAGCTGAGAGCTTGCTCTTGGCGAGGCTATGAACTTAAGCCCCAGTAAACGGCGGCCGTAACTATAACGGTCCTAAGGTAGCGAAATTCCTTGTCGGGTAAGTTCCGACCCGCACGAATGGCGTAATGATTTGGGCACTGTCTCAACAGTACATCCGGCGAAATTGTAGTTCCAGTGAAGATGCTGGATACCCGCGATTGGACGGAAAGACCCCGTAGAGCTTTACTGTAGCTTAGCATTGAATTTCGGTATTGTCTGTACAGGATAGGTGGGAGACTACGATACATGGGCGTCAGCCTGTGTGGAGTCATCCTTGGGATACCACCCTGACAGTACTGAGGTTCTAACTGGAGGCCATGAATCTGGTCACAGGACATTGTTAGGTGGGCAGTTTGACTGGGGCGGTCGCCTCCGAAAGAGTAACGGAGGCGCCCAAAGGTTCCCTCAGCGCGGTTGGAAATCGCGCGAAGAGTGCAAAGGCAGAAGGGAGCCTGACTGCGACACTTACAAGTGGAGCAGGGACGAAAGTCGGGCTTAGTGATCCGGTGGTACCTCGTGGGAGGGCCATCGCTCAACGGATAAAAGCTACCTCGGGGATAACAGGCTGATCTCCCCCAAGAGTCCACATCGACGGGGAGGTTTGGCACCTCGATGTCGGCTCGTCGCATCCTGGGGCTGAAGTAGGTCCCAAGGGTTGGGCTGTTCGCCCATTAAAGCGGCACGCGAGCTGGGTTCAGAACGTCGTGAGACAGTTCGGTCCCTATCCGTCGCGGGCGTAGGAAATTTGAAGGGAGCTGTCCTTAGTACGAGAGGACCGGGATGGACAAACCTCTGGTGCACCAGTTGTCACGCCAGTGGCATCGCTGGGTAGCTATGTTTGGAAGGGATAAACGCTGAAAGCATCTAAGCGTGAAGCCCACCCTAAGATGAGATTTCCCATTACTCGCACGTAAGTGCGATGTAAGTAAGACTCCTGGAAGACCACCAGGTTGATAGGTTAGAGGTGTAAGCATGGTAACATGTTCAGCTGACTAATACTAATAAGTCGAGGGCTTGACCAAGATATAATAATAAAATGCGAAAACACTGTGCAATTTTCAGAGAATATTTATATTCTCATCTGGTGATTATGGCCTGAAGGTAACACCCGTTCCCATACCGAACACGAAGGTTAAGCTTCAATGCGCCGATGGTACTGCAGGGGTGACCTTGTGGAAGAGTAGGTTGTCGCCAGGTTAAAAAAAACACTAAGTATAACTTAGTGTTTTTTTTGCGTTAAATAAAAAAGTATGTTAATTATATAATCTGATTTAAATAAATAGTATCAACTAGATTATTGAAAAAATTTATTATTTGAACTTAAATGGTTAATGATGTATAATAAGTAATATAAAACCAAAGGGGGAAAATTATAAGACATTTTAGAATGAGAAACCGCAATTTATCAATTTTTATCGCAACAATGATGATATTCACATTATTACCTTTTAACGTAAAAGGAGTTACGAAGGTTGCGACTACAGGGGGAGAAGCAATTTTAGATCTTGAAAACGTTAACCAGGTTCCTATTGTTAAATTTTCAGCATTAAAAGATTCTAATAATAAAATGATTATAACAAATGATTCAACTATTGGAGGATTTTCAAGTAAAGGAACGAAAAATAGTAGTTTCTTACTAACACCTAATAAAATCTCAGGAGATTTCTCTGTTGAGGCAACATTAAAGGTGACAAGTCGTACTATAAATGGTACTGGTGGAATAGTAGGTGTAGGTGCATTCTCTGGGACACAAGAGGGGGACGCAATGGTAACTTCAGTAGCCAGAGGGGATAATGGTTCTAGAAGTTATTACAAAAAAACTACTGGATATGGTGCAGGTGGTCCTAACACTTCTAAAACATCAGAAATAGGAACTAGTGTATTATTAAAAATTCAGAGAATAAATAACACTTATACGTCTACTATAAATGGAGAGGTACAAGAACTTGCAGATCTGCATGAAACAACTAATGGACCAATGTATTTAGGTTTTGTTATCTGTGGTGCTAATGCAGAAGTGGATAAGTTTATTATCAAACAAAATGAAAACGTTGTCTATGATTTATCAAAAAAATCATTACCAAGACCAATCTTAACTGCTAAAGCTAAGGGCGATAATGTTGATATTAATTGGACAGAAACACAAGGAGCACAAAACTACATTGTTCAATATAGAGAAATGGGTACATCAAGTTGGACAACAGGTCCTGATAACATAACGGGCAAAAGTCATACTGTAACTAATCTCACTGCAATGAAGCCTTATGAATTTAGAGTAAAGGCGAGTGGTGGAGAATCAAATGGGTTGACTTCTGCGTTGGTGATTGCAGTTCCAGGGTTTAGATGGTCATCAATAGCTAGTCCATTAATTAGTGGTGTGGTTTTATCAGAAGATGGTAAAGAAGTAAAGGTTAGTTATAATAATGTAATGGGTGCTTTGGGCGCTTTAAAACTAGATGTTGAAATGAGAAAGGATAATATTATAGTAGATACAAAATCCGTTGTAGAAGCAGATACAGTTTTAGGGGCATCGGATGGTGAAGTTACTTTTAGTCCTAAAGAAAGTGGGACATATACATTTACCGCTAAAGCTTTAAGAACTGCACAGGAGGATGTGAAACTATCAAATACAAAAAATATTACTTTTAAGTTACCACTTACAAGTCCGGTGGTTAGTGCAAGTGCTACCGCTACAGGTTCTATTAAAGTTAAATGGGATCAGGTAAAAGAAGCACAAGAATATAATCTCAAATATAAGAAAGAGTCAGATAGTCAGTGGACTACAGCGATAGATTCTACTAAAGAATTGGCATACACAGTTAATAATCTTCAAATAGGAGGAGTCTATAATTTTAAATTAACGGCTATTAAAGATGACCAAAATTCAGCAACTACTGTGTCTGCGAAATCAAAGGAAGTAGTAGGTGAAACTGCTGAATGGAAATCTATAATATTTGGACAATCTATTTCTAGCTTATATAATACTATAGATGTAGATAGTGTAAAGGGCGCTGTGACAGTTACGGCAGGAAATAAAGAAGGAAGCACCACTGGTGGGAAGGTTACCGGTTCTCATGATGGAATAGCCTATTACTATACTGAAGTTGACCCATCTAAAAACTTTGAACTTTCCGCTGATATTAAAGTAAACTATTTTGCTAAAGGAACCCCAGATAATCAAGAAGGATTTGGAATAATGGCAAGAGATGATATAGGGAAGAGTTTAGACCCCACAGTATTTTCATCAAATATGGTATTAGTTGGTGGATATAGAGGATTAGTTCAATCAGTGTTTAGAAATAATGTTAATGATAAATCTGGTACTGGAGCAACAATGGATGATGTCTTTAAATTTGGAGAGCGTCCATTAAACGATGGAACATCAACATATAAGATGACACTTAAGAAAACCAATACAGGTTATCAAGTATCTGTGAATAATGGCGTAGAGAAGATATATTATAAACCAAAACAAATGGAAGTGTTAAATTCGGGTAAAATATATGTTGGTTTCTTTGCTGCACGGGTTGCTTCAATAACGAGCTCTAATATAAGTATGAAAACTTCAGATGTTGGTACAGATCCTGTAGGGGTAGAAGAACCACAAAAAGTTGCAGATGCTGCAATAAATGCAGTCTCACTAACAGCAGCATCTACCTCAAGTTATAAACTTGGTCTTTTAGCAAATGTTAAAGGTAACGTAGAAGTTAAACAAGAGGGAGTAGAAATATATAAAGGGCCAATTATCGCTAATGACTTATTAGAAAAGAGTACAACTCTTATAAAGGGAGCTAACAACTTTGATATAACATTAACTCCTGATGCAACTGAAAATGTTACAAATCATGATCCTATTTCAATAAAACATATCGTAACACTAAAACAATATGGAACTCTCTCAGGGGCTATTTATGTTTCTCAAACTGGTTCTCCAAATTCAGCCGGTACAGAAACTGAACCAACGGATATATATTCTGCTGTTAAATTTATTAGTGAAGGACAAACAATATATGTCCGTGGTGGTGTATATAATTTAAAGAGTCCAATAATTATAGAAAGAGGTAATGATAGTAAAAGTAATAATCCCAAAATTCTATCTGCATATCCAAATGAAAAACCTATTTTTGATTTTGGTTTCAAGTCAGATGGACTAAGTCTTGCAGGTAGTGGCTGGAAAATATATGGTATTGACATAACTAAATCAAACTTAAAAGGTATGGGTATTTCTGGTAGTAACAATATTGTAGAATTAGTAAATGTATATAATACTAAAGAATCTGGACTTCAAATTAGTGGATCTTCTACTGAAAGTAAAGATAAATGGCCAGCAAATAACCTAGTATTAAATTGTACATCTTATGACAATGTTGATGTTTCAGAAAACAACGCAGATGGGTTCGCTGCTAAATTAACTTCTGGCGAAGGAAATGTCTTCAGGGGATGTATTTCACATAACAACTGCGATGATGGATGGGACTTATATTCAAAACTTGAAACAGGTGCTATCGGGGCTGTAGTTATAGAAAATTGTATTGCCTATGGTAATGGTACACTTACAAATGGTAGAAAAACTAAAGGTGATGGTAATGGATTTAAAATGGGTGGAGAAGGAATAGCTGTTAAACATCTTCTTAGAAACAGTTTATCCTTTAATAATAATGCTGATGGTGTTACAAGCAATAGTAACCCTGCCATGATAGTTCAAAATACAACATCTGTAGATAACAAAGGGGCTAATTTTAGCTTTGCATCCTACACTAATGCGGTTCAACAATTTGTATCAAAAAATAATATATCATTTAGAACAAAGGAAGGTGCAGCAGACCTTATACCTGCATCGCTTGAGAGTGATGATAATTATTTCTACAATGGGGTAAAATCTCTAAATAAGAGTGGTAAAGTACTTTTAAAATCAGACTTTAAAAGTGTGGTACAACCAGATAGTTATAGCAGAAATGGAGATGGTACAATAGTTGTAGGTGATTATATGTCATTGATTGTAAATTCAACAATAAAAAGTGGAGCATACCTATCAGATATTTCAAATATAACTAATCCAATTTCAAACGACGGAACAATTGGCGAGGAAGAATCTATTAAAAACGAGACTCTATTAAAGATGATAAACCTATTAAAGATGATAAACCTATTGTGGATGTAGGAACTGTTAATGTAGATAAAGAAATTACATCTAGTTTTAAAACTAGAGATTCTAAGAGAATTAGTGTATTCATTGCTAGTCTAGGTTAATAGTGGTTATAGGAATTGTAATTTCAAGAAAAAGTATAGAATAAAAGCAAATAAAAATAGCTCACAGTAATAATTCTGTGGACTATTTTTATTTTAATGGAGGAATAATTCCATGAACGATGTCTATGACATTATTAAATTTATAGGAATAGGTAATCCATAATGATTGCTAGAAAAAAAATTTTACCATTATATTTAGTTATAAGAATACTTATCCTTGCGTATCGTAATGAGTAATATTGAATTATATAGATATATATGTAGAAATATGAAGATAATATAACTAGAACACCTATTTTATAAAAATGTGTCTCTATGGATATGATAGAATACTTCTTGTAGTCACATAGGAGTGGCACATTGGTCTTTGAAAATTAAACAGAGAAATAGGTAAAGAAATGAAATAATATTTTATTTTAACCAGTCAATTACTTTAGTAAAAGTAATATTTAGTTGTAAGACTAAAAAGTATGTAATGAGCTTGCTAACCAACTTAACAGTTGGCGCAGATTAATTATTTCAACTAAAAAAGTGTAAACTTTTAAATTGAGAGTTTGATCCTGGCTCAGGACGAACGCTGGCGGCGTGCCTAACACATGCAAGTCGAGCGATGCGATCCTTCGGGATCAATTAGCGGCGGACGGGTGAGTAACACGTGGGTAACCTGCCTCAAAGAGGGGAATAGCCTCCCGAAAGGGAGATTAATACCGCATAATATGTTTTGATCGCATGATCTTAACATCAAAGGAATTTTTCGGAATTTCACTTTGAGATGGACCCGCGGCGCATTAGCTAGTTGGTGAGGTAAAGGCCCACCAAGGCAACGATGCGTAGCCGACCTGAGAGGGTGATCGGCCACATTGGAACTGAGACACGGTCCAGACTCCTACGGGAGGCAGCAGTGGGGAATATTGCGCAATGGGGGAAACCCTGACGCAGCAACGCCGCGTGAATGATGAAGGCCTTCGGGTTGTAAAGTTCTGTCTTCTGGGACGATAATGACGGTACCAGAGGAGGAAGCCACGGCTAACTACGTGCCAGCAGCCGCGGTAATACGTAGGTGGCAAGCGTTGTCCGGATTTACTGGGCGTAAAGGATGCGTAGGCGGACATTTAAGTCAGATGTGAAATACCCGAGCTTAACTTGGGTGCTGCATTTGAAACTGGGTGTCTAGAGTGCAGGAGAGGTAAGTGGAATTCCTAGTGTAGCGGTGAAATGCGTAGAGATTAGGAAGAACACCAGTGGCGAAGGCGACTTACTGGACTGTAACTGACGCTGAGGCATGAAAGCGTGGGGAGCAAACAGGATTAGATACCCTGGTAGTCCACGCCGTAAACGATGAATACTAGGTGTCGGGGGTCGAACCTCGGTGCCGCCGTTAACACATTAAGTATTCCGCCTGGGGAGTACGATCGCAAGATTAAAACTCAAAGGAATTGACGGGGGCCCGCACAAGCAGCGGAGCATGTGGTTTAATTCGAAGCAACGCGAAGAACCTTACCTAGACTTGACATCCCTTGCATAACTCAGAGATGAGTGAAGTCCTTCGGGACAAGGTGACAGGTGGTGCATGGTTGTCGTCAGCTCGTGTCGTGAGATGTTGGGTTAAGTCCCGCAACGAGCGCAACCCTTATCATTAGTTGCTACCATTAAGTTGAGCACTCTAGTGAGACTGCCCGGGTTAACCGGGAGGAAGGTGGGGATGACGTCAAATCATCATGCCCCTTATGTCTAGGGCTACACACGTGCTACAATGGTGAGTACAAAGAGATGCAAGACCGCAAGGTGGAGCCAAACTCAAAAACTCATCCCAGTTCGGATTGTAGGCTGCAACTCGCCTACATGAAGCCGGAGTTGCTAGTAATCGCGAATCAGCATGTCGCGGTGAATACGTTCCCGGGCCTTGTACACACCGCCCGTCACACCATGAGAGTTGGTAACACCCGAAGTCCGTGAGGTAACCGTAAGGAGCCAGCGGCCGAAGGTGGGATCGATGATTGGGGTGAAGTCGTAACAAGGTAGCCGTAGGAGAACCTGCGGCTGGATCACCTCCTTTCTAGGGAGTAGATGTATTGACTTCGGTCGATGCAATAGAAGAATTTAATTATTCTTCAAAATATCTATTGTAATTACTCGTTCCTATTTCTCTGTTTAATTTTGAGAGACTAATTATATTAACTTTTAGAAGTTAATTAATTAATAGTTTTTCTTAAAATGTTCTTTGAAAATTGCACAGTGTATAAAGTTATTTTAAAAAGATTTAGATCCACCTTGCGTATTGTAAAATACGAGTAAGTGGTTATAGGTTAATTTATTATGATTTCGCAAAATTAATATTAAGTAACAAAACCGTCTATGTAAATAGACAGAATCAAAGGTCAAGCTACAAAGGGCGCATGGCGAATGCCTTGGCACTAGGAGCCGAAGAAGGACGCGTTAAGCTGCGATAAGCTTTGGGTAGGCGCAAATAGCCTGTGATCCAAAGATTTCCGAATGGGGGAACCCACATAGTAACAACTATGTACTGCATACTGAATAAATAGGTATGCAGAGGTACACCCGGGGAACTGAAACATCTAAGTACCCGGAGGAAGAGAAAGAAATATCGATTTCCTAAGTAGCGGCGAGCGAAAGGGAAAGAGCCCAAACCTAAGTCTTTGACTTAGGGGTTGAGGATAGATCATAAATACTGCAATTCTTTAATTGAAGATAGCTGGAAAGCTGCTCCGCAGAAGGTAATAGGCCTGTAAATGAAAAGGAAGAACAGTCAGATCTAATCCAGAGTACCACGAGACACGTGAAACCTTGTGGGAAGCTGGGAGGACCACCTCCCAAGGCTAAATACTACCTAGTGACCGATAGTGAAGAAGTACCGTGAGGGAAAGGTGAAAAGAACCCCGGAAGGGGAGTGAAATAGAACCTGAAACCGTGTGCCTACAACCGGTCGAAGCACTTTTTATGTGTGACGGCGTGCTTTTTGTAGAACGAGCCAACGAGTTACGATATGTAGCAAGGTTAAGTACTTAAGGTACGGAGCCGAAGGGAAACCGAGTCTGAATAGGGCGTTCTAGTTGCATGTCGTAGACCCGAAACCGGGTGACCTATCCATGGCCAGGATGAAGCGGAAGTAAAATTCCGTGGAGGTCCGAACCACGTTGGTGTTGAAAAACCATGGGATGAGCTGTGGATAGCGGAGAAATTCCAATCGAACTCGGAGATAGCTGGTTCTCCTCGAAATAGCTTTAGGGCTAGCGTCGATTAATTGAGTAATGGAGGTAGAGCACTGAATGGGCTAGGGGCTGACAACAGTTACTGAACCCTATCAAACTCCGAATGCCATATACTTTTATTTCGGCAGTCAGACTGCGAATGATAAGATCCGTAGTCAAAAGGGAAACAGCCCAGACCATCAGCTAAGGTCCCAAAGTGTAAGTTAAGTGGAAAAGGATGTGGGATTTCTAAGACAACTAGGATGTTGGCTCAGAAGCAGCCACTCATTCAAAGAGTGCGTAATAGCTCACTAGTCAAGAGATCCTGCGCCGAAGATGTCCGGGGCTAAAACTTACCACCGAAGCTATGGGTTTACACAATTGTGTAAGCGGTAGAGGAGCTTTCTGTACTGGCTGAAGTCATACCGTAAGGAGTGGTGGACGGTACAGAAGTGAGAATGTTGGCATGAGTAGCGAGAGTTAAGTGAGAATCTTAACGGTCGAAAACCTAAGGTTTCCTGAGGAAGGCTCGTCCTCTCAGGGTTAGTCGGGACCTAAGCCGAGGCCGAAAGGCGTAGGTGATGGACAATCGGTTGATATTCCGATACCACCAATGGACGTTATTAGAAATGGGATGACGCAGGAGGATAAGATGTGCACACTATTGGATGTGTGTCTAAGCATTTAGGCGGAGCAAGCAGGCAAATCCGTTTGCTCTTAACGCTGAGATGTAATGGGGAAGGCAATTTATTGCTGAAGTATCTGATTCCACGCTGCCAAGAAAAGTCTCTATCGAGGATATTGGTGCCCGTACCGCAAACCGACACAGGTAGGTGAGGAGAGAATCCTAAGACCATCGGAAGAATTACTGTTAAGGAACTCGGCAAATTGACCCCGTAACTTCGGGAGAAGGGGTGCCTACGTAAGTAGGTCGCAGAGAATAGGCCCAAGCAACTGTTTAGCAAAAACACAGGTCTCTGCTAAAGCGAAAGCTGATGTATAGGGGCTGACGCCTGCCCGGTGCTGGAAGGTTAAGGGGATTAGTTAGCTGAGAGCTTGCTCTTGGCGAGGCTATGAACTTAAGCCCCAGTAAACGGCGGCCGTAACTATAACGGTCCTAAGGTAGCGAAATTCCTTGTCGGGTAAGTTCCGACCCGCACGAATGGCGTAATGATTTGGGCACTGTCTCAACAGTACATCCGGCGAAATTGTAGTTCCAGTGAAGATGCTGGATACCCGCGATTGGACGGAAAGACCCCGTAGAGCTTTACTGTAGCTTAGCATTGAATTTCGGTATTGTCTGTACAGGATAGGTGGGAGACTACGATACATGGGCGTCAGCCTGTGTGGAGTCATCCTTGGGATACCACCCTGACAGTACTGAGGTTCTAACTGGAGGCCATGAATCTGGTCACAGGACATTGTTAGGTGGGCAGTTTGACTGGGGCGGTCGCCTCCGAAAGAGTAACGGAGGCGCCCAAAGGTTCCCTCAGCGCGGTTGGAAATCGCGCGAAGAGTGCAAAGGCAGAAGGGAGCCTGACTGCGACACTTACAAGTGGAGCAGGGACGAAAGTCGGGCTTAGTGATCCGGTGGTACCTCGTGGGAGGGCCATCGCTCAACGGATAAAAGCTACCTCGGGGATAACAGGCTGATCTCCCCCAAGAGTCCACATCGACGGGGAGGTTTGGCACCTCGATGTCGGCTCGTCGCATCCTGGGGCTGAAGTAGGTCCCAAGGGTTGGGCTGTTCGCCCATTAAAGCGGCACGCGAGCTGGGTTCAGAACGTCGTGAGACAGTTCGGTCCCTATCCGTCGCGGGCGTAGGAAATTTGAAGGGAGCTGTCCTTAGTACGAGAGGACCGGGATGGACAAACCTCTGGTGCACCAGTTGTCACGCCAGTGGCATCGCTGGGTAGCTATGTTTGGAAGGGATAAACGCTGAAAGCATCTAAGCGTGAAGCCCACCCTAAGATGAGATTTCCCATTACTCGCACGTAAGTGCGATGTAAGTAAGACTCCTGGAAGACCACCAGGTTGATAGGTTAGAGGTGTAAGCATGGTAACATGTTCAGCTGACTAATACTAATAAGTCGAGGGCTTGACCAAGATAATATAAGTAACAATTAATATTAATGTTGCGATAATAATTCGTTCGTAAGAACGAAAAGAGGCTTCGAGCATAGCGAGAAGACTAAAACACTGTGCAATTTTGAGAGAATATTTATATTCTCATCTGGTGATTATGGCCTGAAGGTAACACCCGTTCCCATACCGAACACGAAGGTTAAGCTTCAATGCGCCGATGGTACTGCAGGGGTGACCTTGTGGAAGAGTAGGTTGTCGCCAGGTAATAAAAAAACGCTAAGTTATATTTAGCGTTTTTTTGCGTTAAATATAAAAGTATTTTGATTTTTAAAGAGCATTCAATGCAAACATGGTTACTGTAGGGGTAACCTTGTAAAAGACTAGGTTGCCACCAGGTTATAAAAGGATGCTGTCTCAAAATAGGTTTTTAATGAATTTATAATTTGAGATATTTCAAATTATGTAACATAAACAAATAAAAGCTATGAAATTTAAGATTAATGTCTTGATTTTATAGCTTTTTACATTGTAAATGAAAGTTATATTTTATATAATTCATGAATTGGATTTTTGAGACAGCTCCTATATTTTGCGTTAATATAATATTATTACTACCTTTGACTTTAATATTGAATTATTATTTTTGTTTAAAAATTCAGTAAACAATATTTACAATTTGATACAAATAAAGAATGATTATGTTGACAAAGTATTATAAAAAGTTATACGTTTATGAGTTAGTACAAAATAAATTAGATCAATAGGGAAGGGGAGAATACCGTGAAATTTACAGATTATATATTTGAAGAGGTAAAGGGATTTTGGAATTCATATTTAGAACACCCATTTATAAAGGAAATAGGAGAAGGTACCTTAGATAAGGGTAAATTTAAAAACTATCTTATACAGGATTATCTATATTTAAAAGAATACTCAAAGGTATTTTGTGTAGGTTTAGTATTAGTACCTATTAAGAGATTTTTTTAATTTACAAAGTTATAAAATTATGGCGACGGTTAGTTATCATAAAATTTTTAAATAAACAGAAATATGCATTAGAAATATTTAGCCATGCGTATCGGGATGCGAAATTCAAAACTATTTAGACATATATGTAGAAATATGAAGATAATCTAACTAGAGTACCTATTATGTAGAATCATAATTTTATCTATGTGATATAATACTCCTTGTCGTCACATACGAGTGGCACACTAAACTAACTGACAATTACAATTTAATAAGTTTTTAGATAAAAATTTATTTTAAAGAAGTAGTTGACAAAACAAGAAAAACCTAGTATTATTGTAGAAGTCGTCACATGATGACAAAGCAAATTGGTCTTTGAAAATTAAACAGAGAAATAGGTAAAGAAATGAAATAACATTTTATTTTAACCAGTCAATTACTTTAGTAAAAGTAATATTTTAGTCGTAAGACTAAAAAGTATGTAATGAGCTTGCTAACCAACTTAACAGTTGGCGCAGATTAATTATTTCAACTAAAAAAGTGTAAACTTTTAAATTGAGAGTTTGATCCTGGCTCAGGACGAACGCTGGCGGCGTGCCTAACACATGCAAGTCGAGCGATGCGATCCTTCGGGATCAATTAGCGGCGGACGGGTGAGTAACACGTGGGTAACCTGCCTCAAAGAGGGGAATAGCCTCCCGAAAGGGAGATTAATACCGCATAATATGTTTTGATCGCATGATCTTAACATCAAAGGAATTTTTCGGAATTTCACTTTGAGATGGACCCGCGGCGCATTAGCTAGTTGGTGAGGTAAAGGCCCACCAAGGCAACGATGCGTAGCCGACCTGAGAGGGTGATCGGCCACATTGGAACTGAGACACGGTCCAGACTCCTACGGGAGGCAGCAGTGGGGAATATTGCGCAATGGGGGAAACCCTGACGCAGCAACGCCGCGTGAATGATGAAGGCCTTCGGGTTGTAAAGTTCTGTCTTCTGGGACGATAATGACGGTACCAGAGGAGGAAGCCACGGCTAACTACGTGCCAGCAGCCGCGGTAATACGTAGGTGGCAAGCGTTGTCCGGATTTACTGGGCGTAAAGGATGCGTAGGCGGACATTTAAGTCAGATGTGAAATACCCGAGCTTAACTTGGGTGCTGCATTTGAAACTGGGTGTCTAGAGTGCAGGAGAGGTAAGTGGAATTCCTAGTGTAGCGGTGAAATGCGTAGAGATTAGGAAGAACACCAGTGGCGAAGGCGACTTACTGGACTGTAACTGACGCTGAGGCATGAAAGCGTGGGGAGCAAACAGGATTAGATACCCTGGTAGTCCACGCCGTAAACGATGAATACTAGGTGTCGGGGGTCGAACCTCGGTGCCGCCGTTAACACATTAAGTATTCCGCCTGGGGAGTACGATCGCAAGATTAAAACTCAAAGGAATTGACGGGGGCCCGCACAAGCAGCGGAGCATGTGGTTTAATTCGAAGCAACGCGAAGAACCTTACCTAGACTTGACATCCCTTGCATAACTCAGAGATGAGTGAAGTCCTTCGGGACAAGGTGACAGGTGGTGCATGGTTGTCGTCAGCTCGTGTCGTGAGATGTTGGGTTAAGTCCCGCAACGAGCGCAACCCTTATCATTAGTTGCTACCATTAAGTTGAGCACTCTAGTGAGACTGCCCGGGTTAACCGGGAGGAAGGTGGGGATGACGTCAAATCATCATGCCCCTTATGTCTAGGGCTACACACGTGCTACAATGGTGAGTACAAAGAGATGCAAGACCGCAAGGTGGAGCCAAACTCAAAAACTCATCCCAGTTCGGATTGTAGGCTGCAACTCGCCTACATGAAGCCGGAGTTGCTAGTAATCGCGAATCAGCATGTCGCGGTGAATACGTTCCCGGGCCTTGTACACACCGCCCGTCACACCATGAGAGTTGGTAACACCCGAAGTCCGTGAGGTAACCGTAAGGAGCCAGCGGCCGAAGGTGGGATCGATGATTGGGGTGAAGTCGTAACAAGGTAGCCGTAGGAGAACCTGCGGCTGGATCACCTCCTTTCTAGGGAGTAGATGTATTGACTTCGGTCGATGCAATAGAAGAATTTAATTATTCTTCAAAATATCTATTGTAATTACTCGTTCCTATTTCTCTGTTTAATTTTGAGAGACTAATTATATTAACTTTTAGAAGTTAATTAATTAATAGTTTTTCTTAAAATGTTCTTTGAAAATTGCACAGTGTATAAAGTTATTTTAAAAAGATTTAGATCCACGTGAGTGGTTATAGGTTAATTTATTATGATTTCGCAAAATTAATATTAAGTAACAAAACCGTCTATGCAAATAGACAGAATCAAAGGTCAAGCTACAAAGGGCGCATGGCGAATGCCTTGGCACTAGGAGCCGAAGAAGGACGCGTTAAGCTGCGATAAGCTTTGGGTAGGCGCAAATAGCCTGTGATCCAAAGATTTCCGAATGGGGGAACCCACATAGTAACAACTATGTACTGCATACTGAATAAATAGGTATGCAGAGGTACACCCGGGGAACTGAAACATCTAAGTACCCGGAGGAAGAGAAAGAAATATCGATTTCCTAAGTAGCGGCGAGCGAAAGGGAAAGAGCCCAAACCTAAGTCTTTGACTTAGGGGTTGAGGATAGATCATAAATACTGCAATTCTTTAATTGAAGATAGCTGGAAAGCTGCTCCGCAGAAGGTAATAGGCCTGTAAATGAAAAGGAAGAACAGTCAGATCTAATCCAGAGTACCACGAGACACGTGAAACCTTGTGGGAAGCTGGGAGGACCACCTCCCAAGGCTAAATACTACCTAGTGACCGATAGTGAAGAAGTACCGTGAGGGAAAGGTGAAAAGAACCCCGGAAGGGGAGTGAAATAGAACCTGAAACCGTGTGCCTACAACCGGTCGAAGCACTTTTTATGTGTGACGGCGTGCTTTTTGTAGAACGAGCCAACGAGTTACGATATGTAGCAAGGTTAAGTACTTAAGGTACGGAGCCGAAGGGAAACCGAGTCTGAATAGGGCGTTCTAGTTGCATGTCGTAGACCCGAAACCGGGTGACCTATCCATGGCCAGGATGAAGCGGAAGTAAAATTCCGTGGAGGTCCGAACCACGTTGGTGTTGAAAAACCATGGGATGAGCTGTGGATAGCGGAGAAATTCCAATCGAACTCGGAGATAGCTGGTTCTCCTCGAAATAGCTTTAGGGCTAGCGTCGATTAATTGAGTAATGGAGGTAGAGCACTGAATGGGCTAGGGGCTGACAACAGTTACTGAACCCTATCAAACTCCGAATGCCATATACTTTTATTTCGGCAGTCAGACTGCGAATGATAAGATCCGTAGTCAAAAGGGAAACAGCCCAGACCATCAGCTAAGGTCCCAAAGTGTAAGTTAAGTGGAAAAGGATGTGGGATTTCTAAGACAACTAGGATGTTGGCTCAGAAGCAGCCACTCATTCAAAGAGTGCGTAATAGCTCACTAGTCAAGAGATCCTGCGCCGAAGATGTCCGGGGCTAAAACTTACCACCGAAGCTATGGGTTTACACAATTGTGTAAGCGGTAGAGGAGCTTTCTGTACTGGCTGAAGTCATACCGTAAGGAGTGGTGGACGGTACAGAAGTGAGAATGTTGGCATGAGTAGCGAGAGTTAAGTGAGAATCTTAACGGTCGAAAACCTAAGGTTTCCTGAGGAAGGCTCGTCCTCTCAGGGTTAGTCGGGACCTAAGCCGAGGCCGAAAGGCGTAGGTGATGGACAATCGGTTGATATTCCGATACCACCAATGGACGTTATTAGAAATGGGATGACGCAGGAGGATAAGATGTGCACACTATTGGATGTGTGTCTAAGCATTTAGGCGGAGCAAGCAGGCAAATCCGTTTGCTCTTAACGCTGAGATGTAATGGGGAAGGCAATTTATTGCTGAAGTATCTGATTCCACGCTGCCAAGAAAAGTCTCTATCGAGGATATTGGTGCCCGTACCGCAAACCGACACAGGTAGGTGAGGAGAGAATCCTAAGACCATCGGAAGAATTACTGTTAAGGAACTCGGCAAATTGACCCCGTAACTTCGGGAGAAGGGGTGCCTACGTAAGTAGGTCGCAGAGAATAGGCCCAAGCAACTGTTTAGCAAAAACACAGGTCTCTGCTAAAGCGAAAGCTGATGTATAGGGGCTGACGCCTGCCCGGTGCTGGAAGGTTAAGGGGATTAGTTAGCTGAGAGCTTGCTCTTGGCGAGGCTATGAACTTAAGCCCCAGTAAACGGCGGCCGTAACTATAACGGTCCTAAGGTAGCGAAATTCCTTGTCGGGTAAGTTCCGACCCGCACGAATGGCGTAATGATTTGGGCACTGTCTCAACAGTACATCCGGCGAAATTGTAGTTCCAGTGAAGATGCTGGATACCCGCGATTGGACGGAAAGACCCCGTAGAGCTTTACTGTAGCTTAGCATTGAATTTCGGTATTGTCTGTACAGGATAGGTGGGAGACTACGATACATGGGCGTCAGCCTGTGTGGAGTCATCCTTGGGATACCACCCTGACAGTACTGAGGTTCTAACTGGAGGCCATGAATCTGGTCACAGGACATTGTTAGGTGGGCAGTTTGACTGGGGCGGTCGCCTCCGAAAGAGTAACGGAGGCGCCCAAAGGTTCCCTCAGCGCGGTTGGAAATCGCGCGAAGAGTGCAAAGGCAGAAGGGAGCCTGACTGCGACACTTACAAGTGGAGCAGGGACGAAAGTCGGGCTTAGTGATCCGGTGGTACCTCGTGGGAGGGCCATCGCTCAACGGATAAAAGCTACCTCGGGGATAACAGGCTGATCTCCCCCAAGAGTCCACATCGACGGGGAGGTTTGGCACCTCGATGTCGGCTCGTCGCATCCTGGGGCTGAAGTAGGTCCCAAGGGTTGGGCTGTTCGCCCATTAAAGCGGCACGCGAGCTGGGTTCAGAACGTCGTGAGACAGTTCGGTCCCTATCCGTCGCGGGCGTAGGAAATTTGAAGGGAGCTGTCCTTAGTACGAGAGGACCGGGATGGACAAACCTCTGGTGCACCAGTTGTCACGCCAGTGGCATCGCTGGGTAGCTATGTTTGGAAGGGATAAACGCTGAAAGCATCTAAGCGTGAAGCCCACCCTAAGATGAGATTTCCCATTACTCGCACGTAAGTGCGATGTAAGTAAGACTCCTGGAAGACCACCAGGTTGATAGGTTAGAGGTGTAAGCATGGTAACATGTTCAGCTGACTAATACTAATAAGTCGAGGGCTTGACCAAGATAATATAAGTAACAATTAATATTAATGTTGCGATAATAATTCGTTCGTAAGAACGAAAAGAGGCTTCGAGCATAGCGAGAAGACTAAAACACTGTGCAATTTTGAGAGAATATTTATATTCTCATCTGGTGATTATGGCCTGAAGGTAACACCCGTTCCCATACCGAACACGAAGGTTAAGCTTCAATGCGCCGATGGTACTGCAGGGGTGACCTTGTGGAAGAGTAGGTTGTCGCCAGGTTAAAAAAAAACACTAAGTATAACTTAGTGTTTTTTTTACGTTGAAATATAAATCACTCCTTTTAAATAAAGGAGGCACAAACAGTACTCAAAACTTTGCCTATACTGTCGTTAATTACTAAATTGGCTCGATTGTCATACTGGGTTGGAGATTTGTTGATGAGAATTAGGTTATTTCCATTGAAATATTTAATTAGGTTTGCTGCTGGATAGACTACAAGAGAGGTACCACCTACAATCAATGTATCAGCGTTACTTATTGCCTTAATGGAACTTTCTAAGATATCCATATCTAACCCTTCTTCATAAAGGACTACATCGGGTTTGACAATACCACCACAACTATCACATATTGGAACTATAGATTTGCTAGCTAATATATAATTTAAACTAAAAGATTTGTTGCATTTCATACAAGAATTTCTATGTATAGATCCATGAAGCTCATAAACATTTTTTGAACCTGCCATTTGGTGTAATCCATCAATATTTTGAGTGATTATAGCTTTTAATTTATTTTTATTTTCAAGCTTTGATAATGCAATATGGGCAGCATTCGGTACTGCATCAGTAAAAATCATATTAGTTTTATAAAACTTAAAAAAGTCTTCGGTATGATTTATAAAAAAAGAATGACTTAAAATAACTTCAGGAGAAAATTTTAAGTCGTTTTTTACATTATATAAACCTTTTGCGGAACGGAAATCAGGAATGGAACTTTCTGTTGATACGCCTGCACCTCCAAAAAAAACTATATTAGTACTGTTTTTCACAATTGTTTCTAATGATCTGTAACACATAACATCAACCCCTTATATATATTATAACAGTTAAGTGATTAGTAGTTGTTAAATTAAATATAATATAATAGTATGGTTCAATATTAATTAATATAGGACAAGAAACAATATACTTATCCTAGTGTATCAACATGAGGTATTGGAGGATTAATAGTGAATAGTGGAGAAAAATGAGGATAGTTTAGATATATGAACTATAACTTTAATATACAATAATGTTGTTATGATAGAATATTCCTTGTCGTCGTAAGTAAGTGATGATATCGAATATTAAACAATAAATTGGTCTTTGAAAATTAAACAGAGAAATAGGTAAAGAAATGAAATAATATTTTATTTTAACCAGTCAATTACTTTAGTAAAAGTAATATTTTAGTCGTAAGACTAAAAAGTATGTAATGAGCTTGCTAACCAACTTAACAGTTGGCGCAGATTAATTATTTCAACTAAAAAAGTGTAAACTTTTAAATTGAGAGTTTGATCCTGGCTCAGGACGAACGCTGGCGGCGTGCCTAACACATGCAAGTCGAGCGATGCGATCCTTCGGGATCAATTAGCGGCGGACGGGTGAGTAACACGTGGGTAACCTGCCTCAAAGAGGGGAATAGCCTCCCGAAAGGGAGATTAATACCGCATAATATGTTTTGATCGCATGATCTTAACATCAAAGGAATTTTTCGGAATTTCACTTTGAGATGGACCCGCGGCGCATTAGCTAGTTGGTGAGGTAAAGGCCCACCAAGGCAACGATGCGTAGCCGACCTGAGAGGGTGATCGGCCACATTGGAACTGAGACACGGTCCAGACTCCTACGGGAGGCAGCAGTGGGGAATATTGCGCAATGGGGGAAACCCTGACGCAGCAACGCCGCGTGAATGATGAAGGCCTTCGGGTTGTAAAGTTCTGTCTTCTGGGACGATAATGACGGTACCAGAGGAGGAAGCCACGGCTAACTACGTGCCAGCAGCCGCGGTAATACGTAGGTGGCAAGCGTTGTCCGGATTTACTGGGCGTAAAGGATGCGTAGGCGGACATTTAAGTCAGATGTGAAATACCCGAGCTTAACTTGGGTGCTGCATTTGAAACTGGGTGTCTAGAGTGCAGGAGAGGTAAGTGGAATTCCTAGTGTAGCGGTGAAATGCGTAGAGATTAGGAAGAACACCAGTGGCGAAGGCGACTTACTGGACTGTAACTGACGCTGAGGCATGAAAGCGTGGGGAGCAAACAGGATTAGATACCCTGGTAGTCCACGCCGTAAACGATGAATACTAGGTGTCGGGGGTCGAACCTCGGTGCCGCCGTTAACACATTAAGTATTCCGCCTGGGGAGTACGATCGCAAGATTAAAACTCAAAGGAATTGACGGGGGCCCGCACAAGCAGCGGAGCATGTGGTTTAATTCGAAGCAACGCGAAGAACCTTACCTAGACTTGACATCCCTTGCATAACTCAGAGATGAGTGAAGTCCTTCGGGACAAGGTGACAGGTGGTGCATGGTTGTCGTCAGCTCGTGTCGTGAGATGTTGGGTTAAGTCCCGCAACGAGCGCAACCCTTATCATTAGTTGCTACCATTAAGTTGAGCACTCTAGTGAGACTGCCCGGGTTAACCGGGAGGAAGGTGGGGATGACGTCAAATCATCATGCCCCTTATGTCTAGGGCTACACACGTGCTACAATGGTGAGTACAAAGAGATGCAAGACCGCAAGGTGGAGCCAAACTCAAAAACTCATCCCAGTTCGGATTGTAGGCTGCAACTCGCCTACATGAAGCCGGAGTTGCTAGTAATCGCGAATCAGCATGTCGCGGTGAATACGTTCCCGGGCCTTGTACACACCGCCCGTCACACCATGAGAGTTGGTAACACCCGAAGTCCGTGAGGTAACCGTAAGGAGCCAGCGGCCGAAGGTGGGATCGATGATTGGGGTGAAGTCGTAACAAGGTAGCCGTAGGAGAACCTGCGGCTGGATCACCTCCTTTCTAGGGAGTAGATGTATTGACTTCGGTCGATGCAATAGAAGAATTTAATTATTCTTCAAAATATCTATTGTAATTACTCGTTCCTATTTCTCTGTTTAATTTTGAGAGACTAATTATATTAACTTTTAGAAGTTAATTAATTAATAGTTTTTCTTAAAATGTTCTTTGAAAATTGCACAGTGTATAAAGTTATTTTAAAAAGATTTAGATCCACCTTGCGTATTGTAAAATACGAGTAAGTGGTTATAGGTTAATTTATTATGATTTCGCAAAATTAATATTAAGTAACAAAACCGTCTATGTAAATAGACAGAATCAAAGGTCAAGCTACAAAGGGCGCATGGCGAATGCCTTGGCACTAGGAGCCGAAGAAGGACGCGTTAAGCTGCGATAAGCTTTGGGTAGGCGCAAATAGCCTGTGATCCAAAGATTTCCGAATGGGGGAACCCACATAGTAACAACTATGTACTGCATACTGAATAAATAGGTATGCAGAGGTACACCCGGGGAACTGAAACATCTAAGTACCCGGAGGAAGAGAAAGAAATATCGATTTCCTAAGTAGCGGCGAGCGAAAGGGAAAGAGCCCAAACCTAAGTCTTTGACTTAGGGGTTGAGGATAGATCATAAATACTGCAATTCTTTAATTGAAGATAGCTGGAAAGCTGCTCCGCAGAAGGTAATAGGCCTGTAAATGAAAAGGAAGAACAGTCAGATCTAATCCAGAGTACCACGAGACACGTGAAACCTTGTGGGAAGCTGGGAGGACCACCTCCCAAGGCTAAATACTACCTAGTGACCGATAGTGAAGAAGTACCGTGAGGGAAAGGTGAAAAGAACCCCGGAAGGGGAGTGAAATAGAACCTGAAACCGTGTGCCTACAACCGGTCGAAGCACTTTTTATGTGTGACGGCGTGCTTTTTGTAGAACGAGCCAACGAGTTACGATATGTAGCAAGGTTAAGTACTTAAGGTACGGAGCCGAAGGGAAACCGAGTCTGAATAGGGCGTTCTAGTTGCATGTCGTAGACCCGAAACCGGGTGACCTATCCATGGCCAGGATGAAGCGGAAGTAAAATTCCGTGGAGGTCCGAACCACGTTGGTGTTGAAAAACCATGGGATGAGCTGTGGATAGCGGAGAAATTCCAATCGAACTCGGAGATAGCTGGTTCTCCTCGAAATAGCTTTAGGGCTAGCGTCGATTAATTGAGTAATGGAGGTAGAGCACTGAATGGGCTAGGGGCTGACAACAGTTACTGAACCCTATCAAACTCCGAATGCCATATACTTTTATTTCGGCAGTCAGACTGCGAATGATAAGATCCGTAGTCAAAAGGGAAACAGCCCAGACCATCAGCTAAGGTCCCAAAGTGTAAGTTAAGTGGAAAAGGATGTGGGATTTCTAAGACAACTAGGATGTTGGCTCAGAAGCAGCCACTCATTCAAAGAGTGCGTAATAGCTCACTAGTCAAGAGATCCTGCGCCGAAGATGTCCGGGGCTAAAACTTACCACCGAAGCTATGGGTTTACACAATTGTGTAAGCGGTAGAGGAGCTTTCTGTACTGGCTGAAGTCATACCGTAAGGAGTGGTGGACGGTACAGAAGTGAGAATGTTGGCATGAGTAGCGAGAGTTAAGTGAGAATCTTAACGGTCGAAAACCTAAGGTTTCCTGAGGAAGGCTCGTCCTCTCAGGGTTAGTCGGGACCTAAGCCGAGGCCGAAAGGCGTAGGTGATGGACAATCGGTTGATATTCCGATACCACCAATGGACGTTATTAGAAATGGGATGACGCAGGAGGATAAGATGTGCACACTATTGGATGTGTGTCTAAGCATTTAGGCGGAGCAAGCAGGCAAATCCGTTTGCTCTTAACGCTGAGATGTAATGGGGAAGGCAATTTATTGCTGAAGTATCTGATTCCACGCTGCCAAGAAAAGTCTCTATCGAGGATATTGGTGCCCGTACCGCAAACCGACACAGGTAGGTGAGGAGAGAATCCTAAGACCATCGGAAGAATTACTGTTAAGGAACTCGGCAAATTGACCCCGTAACTTCGGGAGAAGGGGTGCCTACGTAAGTAGGTCGCAGAGAATAGGCCCAAGCAACTGTTTAGCAAAAACACAGGTCTCTGCTAAAGCGAAAGCTGATGTATAGGGGCTGACGCCTGCCCGGTGCTGGAAGGTTAAGGGGATTAGTTAGCTGAGAGCTTGCTCTTGGCGAGGCTATGAACTTAAGCCCCAGTAAACGGCGGCCGTAACTATAACGGTCCTAAGGTAGCGAAATTCCTTGTCGGGTAAGTTCCGACCCGCACGAATGGCGTAATGATTTGGGCACTGTCTCAACAGTACATCCGGCGAAATTGTAGTTCCAGTGAAGATGCTGGATACCCGCGATTGGACGGAAAGACCCCGTAGAGCTTTACTGTAGCTTAGCATTGAATTTCGGTATTGTCTGTACAGGATAGGTGGGAGACTACGATACATGGGCGTCAGCCTGTGTGGAGTCATCCTTGGGATACCACCCTGACAGTACTGAGGTTCTAACTGGAGGCCATGAATCTGGTCACAGGACATTGTTAGGTGGGCAGTTTGACTGGGGCGGTCGCCTCCGAAAGAGTAACGGAGGCGCCCAAAGGTTCCCTCAGCGCGGTTGGAAATCGCGCGAAGAGTGCAAAGGCAGAAGGGAGCCTGACTGCGACACTTACAAGTGGAGCAGGGACGAAAGTCGGGCTTAGTGATCCGGTGGTACCTCGTGGGAGGGCCATCGCTCAACGGATAAAAGCTACCTCGGGGATAACAGGCTGATCTCCCCCAAGAGTCCACATCGACGGGGAGGTTTGGCACCTCGATGTCGGCTCGTCGCATCCTGGGGCTGAAGTAGGTCCCAAGGGTTGGGCTGTTCGCCCATTAAAGCGGCACGCGAGCTGGGTTCAGAACGTCGTGAGACAGTTCGGTCCCTATCCGTCGCGGGCGTAGGAAATTTGAAGGGAGCTGTCCTTAGTACGAGAGGACCGGGATGGACAAACCTCTGGTGCACCAGTTGTCACGCCAGTGGCATCGCTGGGTAGCTATGTTTGGAAGGGATAAACGCTGAAAGCATCTAAGCGTGAAGCCCACCCTAAGATGAGATTTCCCATTACTCGCACGTAAGTGCGATGTAAGTAAGACTCCTGGAAGACCACCAGGTTGATAGGTTAGAGGTGTAAGCATGGTAACATGTTCAGCTGACTAATACTAATAAGTCGAGGGCTTGACCAAGATAACATAAGTAACAATTAATATTAATGTTGCGATAATAATTCGTTCGTAAGAACGAAAAGAGGCTTCGAGCATAGCGAGAAGACTAAAACACTGTGCAATTTTGAGAGAATATTTATATTCTCATCTGGTGATTATGGCCTGAAGGTAACACCCGTTCCCATACCGAACACGAAGGTTAAGCTTCAATGCGCCGATGGTACTGCAGGGGTGACCTTGTGGAAGAGTAGGTTGTCGCCAGGTTATGGCTAAATAGCTCAGTCGGTAGAGCAGAGGACTGAAAATCCTCGTGTCCCTGGTTCGATTCCGGGTTTAGCCACCAAGTTAGGGCGCTATAGCCAAGCGGTAAGGTCAAGGTCTGCAAAACCTTTATTCCCCGGTTCAAATCCGGGTGGCGCCTCCAAAACACTTTGTATATAATACAAAGTGTTTTATTTATTTGTAACAATAAATGAAAGAGAGTTGTTTATTTTTTCAAGTATCGGTCACGTAGCTTATTATACATAAATAATTAAAATATACATTTTAATTACTAAAAGCTAGTAATTAAGAGGAAAACTTAAAAATACCTATGTTGATGTGTATAAGTTGATATAAATTGTATAAACGCCTTTATATTGCGGTATATACAGTATAGTGAGCTTAGTACAAGTAGATTATTATATGAAATGCTAGTATAATCACATATGTTGGGAAGGAAACTGTACATGCCTGATTTTTTTAATAAATCTAGGGGGTCTGGGTTTGATGTATAAAGAAATGGTTCAGAGAAAGAAGTTGCCAGCGTTGGTATCGCTGTTTATTACATTAATTATATTTATATGCTTATCAGACTTATTACCTAAGGTGAGTATAGGAAGCATAAATATTAAAACATTTGTAAATTTGGTTTTTAATATGATAATGATCGCTCTTTGTTATATGGAGTTTTTAAAGTGTAAGGTTAGATATAAGTATTTAATTGTAGCAGATCAACTTATTATTCATAGAATAAGAGGTCAAGAGGTCATAATACGAGAAGATATTAAGTTAAAAGACATAGAGTACATTGGTAAGAGTAGTAACTATAGTTCAGATATCCATATAAGTAGTAGCAAAAAGTATATATGTTCTACATTTATTGGAAGTAAATTTTGTTGTGTATATAAAGCAGGAAACAAGTTCAAAAAGTTTTATTTTGAACCTAGTGATGGTCTTATGAACAAAATAAGATTACTAAAAGAAAAAGCAGTATTTTAATGATAAATATAATATACATAAAAAAGAAGTATAATTTGAAATTAATTATACTTCTTTTTTGTCGTGAGATATTTATAAAATGGTTTTTATATTATTTTAACTCAATAGTAATTTCTCTTAATAAATCTTGTTTCTCAATGATATCAAGGCCCGTAATGGCAAGAGCGTTAGCTGCTTTTATGATATTATTTTTACAAAATTCGGTTTGTGTTTCTAAAGCAAAGGCAAGGGATGGGCAATTTATTAGTTTATTCTCTGTAATAGATATTGAAGGGTATATACAGGGAGTTAGATGGCTTATAGCACCTATACCTAATCCATAGGAACTATTTTTACAACAATCAATATTAATAATGCCAGACTCTTTTAGGTTGTGGGCAAGTAATCTTGATAAAGACTTATTAGTTAAAAGTTCCTGCGAAGGCAATTCAAATAGACTTATTTCTTCTGGTATACTCATTATTTGAGATAATGAATGAATAAGTTCTACAATTTTTTTCTCCAAAATTTCAGCTTCATTTATGGTAGTAGCTTTAAGATAAAACTTGGCCTCAGATTGTAAAAAAGAATTATTACTGGGGGAGACGTTGTTTATAGATATATTGTCAATAAAACAGTTAGTAGTTAATTCTTTTAGCAGGTGGATTAATGAATTAAATACAAATAAATAAGAGTCTAAGGATGAAAATATATTATTATTATTATTATTATTATATTTGATCTTAATTGGAATTATAGCCATAGATGTACCACTTTCTGCATTGGTTATATCACAATGAGGTGCAATTATAATATCTATATCTTCAAAACACTTTTCTTTTGTTATAGTTAATTCTGCTCCATTAGAATATTCACCAGGGCATCCTAGTACAATTACACTCCCACCACTTTTAGAAACCACTTTTGATAAGCCTAATGCTGAGGCGACGGAGATACTAGCATTAACGTTATTACCAAAAACATGACCTGATTTTTCAGTGGCTGTATATTTGCATATATAACATATTTTAGGGTGACCAATGCCGCATTGCGCATAAAAAGCAGTAGGGATATTACAGTAGTTTTCTTTCACATTAAAACCATGAGTTTTTAACATATTTATTATGTAAGCAGAACCTTTATATTCTTTATAACTTGTTTCGGGATTATTATAAAGGTAGTTTGACAAATCGTATATATCATCTTTTATACTATCTATATAACTTATAATTTCTTGTTTCATAGTCTGTTCTCCTCCCAAAATCTTATGATTATTAATATGATTAGTATAACCGAAGTTATATAAATATATTGATAATAACAAATAAAATTATTAAGGTAAATAAAAATAAGTATTAAATTAATTATGTAAAACGGACGAGTATACGGACTTATTATTCATTTTAAGGAACTTAAGGTCAGATAGTAACTTTAAATATATAGTTATGGCATAAAATGTATATAAATATATTTTAAATTATTATGTGGACAAAATAAGAAACTGTACCTAGTTGAATAAAATATATTATAGAGGCCATACTTTAGGTAGTTTTAACGTCATTTAATAATGGTTTATCTAATTTATAGAAAATGATTTATGGTAGAGAGGTTAAGGAGGGAATTATGCAAAAAGAAAAGTGTATTATATGTAGAAAGCCTCTAAATGGTGGTATAATAATAAATGGAAGAGGAATTTGTAACAATTGCGAAGGAAGAATTATAAAAGCGAAGGCTAATACCGATTTCTATGAATACTACAAGAACTGTATAAGAAAGACTTTAGTACAGTTTATACCAAGAGGAGTGACTAAGGATTGTCAAGATTACCACTTGTAGATGGAGTGTTAACATATATAAAAGAAAAAAATGTTCCCTTTTGTATGCCAGGCCACAAAGGAGGTCTTGGTTTTTTAAAAACTGCGAAAGGTAGAGATCTTTATGAAAATTTTATTAAAGGCGATATTACTGAAGTTGATGGATTAGATAACCTTCATCATGCAGAAGGAATAATAAAAGAATCTCAACAATTATTGAGTAGTTATTATGGTAGTATAAAATCTTATTTTCTAGTTAATGGTAGTACTAGTGGAAATTTTACTATGATTTTTTCGACATTCAATGAGGGTGATAAGATTATTGTAGAGAGAAATTGTCATAGATCAATTTTTAACGCAATAATTATGAGAAAGTTAAAACCTGTATATATTAAAAACAAAATTAATTCAAAATATGATGTTCCTTTTCCTTTTGATAAGGAATCTTTTCTTTGTTTAATCCACGAAAACAAAGATGCCAAGGGAATCATCATCACATATCCAAATTATTACGGCATATGCCTTGATTTGCCATATATTATTGCTACAGCTAAAAAATACAATATTAAAGTATTGATAGATGCTGCTCATGGTGCACATTTTGGTGCTAATAAGTTATTACCTGAAAATCCTTTGAAGATGGGAGCTAATATGGTAGTTATGAGTGCACATAAAACTCTACCTAGTCTAACGCAAACAGCTTTTTTACATGTAGGTGTGGATATAGATATAAGCAAAGTTGATTTTTATGTAAGTGCATTTTTAAGTACAAGTCCATCTTACATGTTTTTATGTTCTATGGATTATGCAAGGTTTTATATTGAGGAGTATGGTGAAAATGATTATGAAGAGTTAATTAAAATATGCAAGTTGAATAGAGTTAAAATTAATAAATTGGATAAATTCCACATACTAGGCCAGGAAGATTTAGATGATGTATCAGGAAATTCAATTAAATATATTAATAAGTATACACTGGATTTAACTAGATATATATTAAATGTGCCTAAAGGTTATAGTGGTCATAAATTGTTAGAATATTTAAGGATAAACAAAATACAAGCTGAAATGAGTGACAGCAGGAATGTAGTTTTAATATTTTCACCTTTTACTAAGGAAGAAGATTTTGAAAAACTTTACTTAGCTCTTAAAGATTGTGATATGGAATCCCTAAAGGAGCAATATGTGCAGATAATAGATTATGATATACCAGCGCAGAGTATGTTTCCATATGAAGTAATGGATAGGGAGAAAACTATGGTAGAGTTAAAAAATTCAGAGGGCGAAATATGCGCAGAGGCAATAGTTCCATATCCACCAGGTATACCAATTGTAATGCCTGGAGAAAGATTAGACGAGTACAATATAGCGATGATAATATATTATTTGAAGTATAATGTAACAGTACTTGGAGTTAATGATGGTAAAGTTGCAATAGTAGTGAAATAAACACTATGATTATATTGATGGAGGAGATTGAATGGAAAGAGGGCGTATGATAGTACTAGAAGGCCCAGATGGTTCAGGAAAAACTACACAGATAGAGTTATTAGAAAAACATTTACAAGAATCTGGATATGAAGTAGTAAGAGTCAGGGAACCTGGAGGCACAGAAATTAGTGAAAAAATAAGAGAAATAATATTAGATAATGATAATTGCAAAATGAGTTATATGTGTGAAGCATTACTTTATGCTGCTTCTAGAGCACAATTAGTAAATGAGGTTATAAAGCCAGCGTTAGACAAGGGTAAAATAGTCATATGTGATCGTTTTGTCTATTCTTCGATGGTATATCAAGGCATTGGTCGAGGCCTTGGCATGGAGAGAATAAAGAGTATTAATGAGGTAGCGCTAGATGGTCTTAAGCCTGATTTAACATTTATGATTACAATTCCTTACGAGGAAGGGTTAAATAGAAAAAAAAAGCAAGGAAACTTAGATCGCTTAGAAAATAGTGGAAATGAGTTTCATAAAAAAGTTTTTGAAGGTTACATGGATATTTGTATAAAATATGATAAAATAGAAGTACTAGACGGTAATAGAAGTGTAGAAGAAATACAAAAGGATATAATAAATATAATTAAAATAATAAAATTATAAAAGGGGTGGGATTATATGAAATTAGTTATTGCAATTGTACAAGATGATGATGCGAACGATTTAATTGAAGAAATAACAGATAAGGGTTTTAGAGTTACAAAACTCGCGACTACTGGAGGATTTTTAAAATCAGGAAATACAACATTGTTAATAGGTGTTGAAAAAGAAAAAGTTGATGAAGTTTTAGCTATTATTGAGGAAGTATGTAAAGAAAGAAAACAAATAATATCATCACCATCACCTGTAGCTGGATCAACAGGAGTCTATATGCCATTTCCTATTGAAGTAGACGTAGGTGGAGCAAATGTATTTGTAGTTGATGTAGATAAGTATATAAAGGTATAACTAATTGGAAGCAAGTATATATAAATTTATACTTGCTTCTATGCATGGAGGACTAAAATGAGTTTTGGGGATATAATAGGACATAGCAATATAAAAAATCAAATAACTAAGGCAATACAATTGGATAAATTATCGCATGCTCATATTTTAGTTGGAGAAGATGGTATAGGCAAAAGTATACTCGCAAAAAATATAGGGCTTATGATTTTAGGTGAAAATGAAGATAGGCAGTATGTTGATTTGGTGGAATGGCAAATTGATAAAAACAAAAGCACAATAGGTGTTAGTTCCATAAGAACCTTGATTGAAGAGATTAATAAAAAACCTTTTGAAGGAGATAAAAAAGTTATCATTATCTATCACGCTCACAAAATGACGGTGCAAGCGCAAAATGCTTTTTTAAAAACAATTGAAGAACCACCTAAAAATGTGACTATACTCTTATTGTGTGAAAATCTTGAAGTCATATTGGATACAATAAAATCAAGATGTCAGATACATAAGCTAAAGAACTTGAATATAGATGAGATGAAAGAGTTTTTAAGTAAAAATTATTCTGATTTATCAATAGATCAAATAAAAGTGATTTTAGCTTTTAGTGATGGAATACCAGGAAAGGCTGAAAAATTTATTAAAGATAATAATTTCAAGGATATAAGAGATATTACCTTGGAAATATTACTTAAGTTAAATAGCGCTAAAACTGAGGAACTGATTAAATATGAAAAGAAATTATCAAGTCAAAAAGACAATTTCGAAGAAATATTAACTGCATTTCTTTCGTATATTAGGGATACTATAATATATAAGGAAGTTGAAGAAGAAAATTTAATTATTAATATAGATAAACTATTAACTATAAAAGAGTTAGCTAACATATTTTCATTTAACAAATTAAATGGTATTATAAATATAATCAATGATACTAGAGAGAACTTAGATAGAAACGTTAACCCGGCGTTAGCGTTTGAAGTAATGTTACTTAAAATGCAGGAGGTTTAACGACATCTCAGAAGGAAAGTCTACCACTTATATAGTTGAGAGATACCTACCTTAGCAAAAATGAAACTTCGGTGGTAGTTAAATCTCCTTCTGAAGTCGTTAATATGCAGCTGCGAAGGAGATGATTTAACATGGTTACAGTAATAGGAGTACGATTTAAAAAAGCTGGTAAAATATATTATTTTAGTCCAAATGATATAGATATTAAAAAAGAAGATAGAGTTATTGTAGAAACGGTAAGAGGAATAGAATTTGGAGAATGTGTTATTGGCACAAAAGAGATCAAGGAAGATGATATAGTATCTCCTCTTAAATGTGTTATTAGAAAAGCCACAGATGCAGATGCAGAAAAAGATTTGGATAATAAAAGAAAAGAAAAGGAAGCGTATGAAATATGCTTAGAGAAGATACATAAACACGAACTTGATATGAAACTTATAGATGTAGAGTATACTTTTGATAATAATAAAGTTATATTTTACTTTACGGCAGATGGACGTGTGGATTTTCGTGAACTCGTAAAGGATTTAGCTGCAGTATTTAGAACAAGGATAGAACTTAGACAAATAGGAGTTAGGGATGAAGCAAAAATGGTTGGTGGTCTTGGACCATGTGGTAGACCTATGTGTTGTTCGACTTTTCTTGGTGAATTTGCACCAGTATCAATAAAAATGGCTAAAGAACAAAATTTATCATTAAATCCTACAAAAATTTCAGGTATTTGTGGCAGGCTTATGTGTTGCTTAAATTATGAGCAGGATACTTATGAAAAAATAAGAAAAACTTTACCTACAGTAGGGTCTGTAGTGGATACTCCTTATGGGAGAGCAGATGTTATTGGTAATAGTGTTGTAAAAGAATCGGTCAAAATCAAGATGAAACTTAATGGTAGTGATGAAGAAATTGTCGAGGTTAAAATTGAAGATTTAACATTAGTTACCGGGAGATACGAAGATGCTGTAAATGATGAAGATATTAAATTAGAACTTGCTAAAAATGGAGAAGATTCATATATAATAAAGGAATTAATTAAAGATAACTAGGAGGAGGGAAGATGAAGTCAGTTATAAAAGTTTGTAATATGAATACTTCAGAAGATATTAGTAATGTTAATTTAGCAATATCAAATAATCAAGGTGTAATCGCTTGTCAAATAAATAGCGAAAGCAAACAAGTAGAAATAATATATGATGATTATTTTATAACAGCTGACAATTTAATTGAAGCAATTGAAGAGGCTGGTTATGCGGTTATATAAAAAAGCAGAGAGATAATTTTCTCTGCTTTTTTATTTTTTTTTGATCGTTAAAATTAAAATATAAGTAATGACATTTGAATATGCTTTTCAAAATTGGAGATAATAATTTAAGAAAAGAATTTCAAAGGGAGGCGTAAAACATGAAGAAAATAGCAGTACAGGAGGGATTGAACCCAATTAAAGAGTATTTAAGTAATGAAGGTTATGTTGTCAAAGAATTTGATAATAGTAAAAAGAATGCAGGCCATTTCTTAGATAGGTATGATGTTGTTATTGTAACAGGTGAGAATCAAGGGATAATGGGAGCCCAGGAAACTATAACATCTACTCCAATTATTAATGCAAGTGGTATGACAGGGGAAGAAGTTAGGGAGCAAATAGATAGAAGTAGTAGAAAATAGAATTCAAAGTTGTAATATATAAAGGCTGTTAACTTAAAAAGTTAGCAGCCTAAAGTTTTGTATTATATCGCATTTATAATATATGAGTAAATTTCAAAATACTATAACTATCAATAATAATAAGAGTTGTAACATGTATGAAACCTTTAAATTATGTCAATCATTATAAATATAGTTAATTAACAAATAAATAGTAAAGGGGTTTTAAATATGAGAATGAAAAAAGGAATAATTAGTATATCTACCGTTGCTGTGTTAATTTTAGTAGTATTTCTTGCAGTAAGATATGTAGGAGGGCGAGAACACGTTGCCAAGGTAAAGGCAGCAGATGCTACTATAGTGCAAAATGATAATTCGACTTCTGTAAGCAGTACCAATAAAACGACAAATGAAAATACTTTAGAGACAGATACTAATAAAATGGATGTTGCTTATATAAATGATAAAACCAATGTTGGAATTTACACTGTTAAAAAGAATGATACAGTGTTTAGTATTGCTAAAACGTATATGCCTAGTCAGGATAAAAGTAAAATCGTAGAATTTATTAGAAATAGAAATAGTATGGGTGAATCTTATAAAATTTCAGAGGGTCAGAAGATAGTAATCCCATATGAAATAAAAGCAGATACATCAAAAGCAGATACATCGAAATCAGATACATCAAAAGCAGTAGTTGCAGAAGGGAATACTACTGAATATGTTGTTAAAAAGCAGGATACATTAACTTCAATTGCTAAAAATAATATGCCTTCTTATAGTGTGAAAAAAGCGATTGGAATGTTAAAGGAAACAAATAAAATTGTAGATGAGAATGCAATAAAGGATGGCACACATATCTATATTCCTAAATAACAAGCATAAAGAAAGAAGTGTATTTTGAGATAATCAAATTTACACTTCTTTTTTTATAATGGTGTCAATTAATTAAAGCAGTTGATTTGAAAATTAATATTTATTAAATCTTAAGTATTTTCATTTCGCTACTTTCGGCAAAAATAAAATCACCATCCAAAGTAAGGAAGAAATCTATATTGTTGTGCTCCGCAGTGGCTATGTGGAAAGCATCATTTACTGACAATAAGCTATCGCACATAAATTTTTTAACTAAAGAAATACATTCTTCAGAAATATTAAGATATTTTATATTTATAATTTTTTCTAATTCTGAGATTATTTCTACAGATTTACTGTAATAGATATTAAGTAAATTTCTTTTCATAGAATTTTTAGAAATATTATCAAAATACCTTTTATATGGAATATGAATAAGTCTGTCTTTTTTCTTTTCTTTTAATATTTTTGTATCATGGCGGCTGAAGCTATTTGTAATAGATCTAATATTATCCATTGAGTTATACGGCCTAACATTATTTATTTTGCATTGAATGTCACTAATAAACAATTTATAAAGTACTTTATTCATGACCTCAGCTGTTATAATACTAGTAGTGTAAAAAACAGAACCCCCCTCTGAAAGTTGTTTTAAGCATGATAAACAATCACTATGCTTAATATCGTCATCATAAATTAAGCTGATCAAGAAAGATGCATCTAATAACACAGAGTTTTTATTGAAAACTATATTTTTAAATGGATATAATATTAATTGCATTTTTAACCTCATTAAAATCGATTATTCTATACTAATATGTATATTCAACAATGATTACTAATAGTAGTTTAATAATTAATTACATATTTATTAAATGAAAATATACATTTTATAATGAAAAAAAATAATAAAGTGTGTATTCTCTTGATTTAGCAATAAAAAGTGAGGTATACTTCTTTTGTTGTGATGTATAAAATAAACGCAAATTTTATAGAAAGGAGATACATAATGGAGTTTTTAAGAACGGATGAAACTTTAGATGATCTTCAACTAAAAGGCATTCACGTTATTCAAAAAAAACACGCTTTTCGATTTGGAGTGGATGCAGTACTGCTTGCCAATTTTGTGAAAGTAAGAAAAAATGCTAAAGTTGTTGATTTATGCACTGGTACGGGCATAATACCTTTTATATTAGCAGGTAAAACAACCGCAAGTAATATAATTGGGGTGGAAATTCAAGAAGAGTTTGTTGATATGGCAAATAGATCCATAGAATATAACAATTTAGAGGATAAAATTAAATTTATAAATGGAGACTTAAAAGATATAGAGCTTATTAAAAAAATTGATAAGGTAGACATTGTTACAGTTAATCCACCTTATAAACTTCAAAACTCCGGATTAATAAGTTTAAATGATAAGGATGCTATAGCAAGACATGAAATTTGTTGTACATTAGAAGATGTAATTATTGCAGGTAGAATTCTTCTAAAGGATAATGGAAGAATGTATATGGTGCATAGACCGGATAGATTAGCTGATATCTTGTGCACTATGAGGAAGCATAGAATTGAGCCTAAACGTATAAGAATGGTGCACCCAAGCGTAAATAAGGCACCTAATATTGTCCTTATTGAAGGGCAGAGGGATGGGGGGGCGTTTTTAAAATGGGACCCTCCTCTTTATGTTCATGTAGAAGATGGTGGATATACTCAGGAAATTAAAAACATGTATAATTCAGATACAAATTAATGTAAATACTACAGAGAAGGGTGATAAGAATGGCAGGAAAATTATATTTAGTTCCAACTCCGATAGGAAATTTAAAGGATATTACGCTTAGAGCATTAGAAGTTCTTCAAAGTGTGGATATAATAGCAGCAGAAGACACAAGGCAAAGTTTAAAACTTTTAAATCATTTTAATATAAAAAAAATACTTATAAGTTATCATAAGTTTAATGAGTTAGGAAAAAGTGAGGATATAATTAGGCAAGTAAAAGAAGGTAAAAATATAGCTATTATTAGTGATGCAGGAACACCCGGGATATCAGATCCTGGAAGTGTTATAGTTTCAAAGTGTATAGAGCAAAATATAGAATTTGTGGTATTACCTGGAGCTACTGCAATAACTACTGCACTTGTATATTCTGGCCTTGACACTACAAAATTTATTTTTAGAGGATTCCTACCTAGGGAGAATAAAGAAAGAAAACCTATTATTGATGATTTAATAAATAGGAGTGAGACTTTAATTTTTTATGAGGCGCCTCACAGACTTTTAAGTACTTTAGAATTCCTATATGAGAATATTGGAAATAGAAAGATATCAATGTGTAGGGAACTTACAAAACTGTATGAAGAGATAATAAGGCTAACACTAGAACAAGCAATAGAATATTATAAACAGAATTCTCCAAGAGGAGAATATGTATTAGTAGTTGAAGGTAAGAGTAAGGAAGCTATAGATAAAGATGAAAGGGCTAAATGGGATTCGCTAACTATAGAAGAGCATATACAAAAATATATGGATGATGGGATAAATAAAAAAGATGCAATGAAGTTAGTTGCAAAGGATAGAAACCTGCCTAAATCTGAAATATATAAACATTCTTTAAAATTATAAAAATGCGACATATAATATGTAAATAAATGTATAATAATAGACATATAATTGAAAATAAAATAAAATTTACAGTACAATCTATGCTTTTGTTGAAAATTATGATAAAATAATGGTACAATGTAATCGTTGATTTAAAAAAAATTAATTTAAAAACCAATAAATTGTAAAAATACATAATATTACATATGGGGGGGGATTAAGTTGCGTAAAAGAATAATATCATTGATAGTAACAATTGGCCTTGCAGCTACAATAAGCATGCAGGTAATGGCAAATCCATTATCAGATAAACTTAGTAATCAAAAAAGTCAGTTAGAAAGTCAAAAAAACGCATACAAGAAAGCTCAAAGTAACATTCAAAGTATAGAAGTATCTATTGAAAAATTAGATTCAGACATAGAAAAGATGTATACACAAGTTGATAAAACAAATGTTAAAGTAGGGGAAACCCAGAAACAAATAGTGAAGACAACAAAGGATATACAAGTTGCACAGGATAATATTAAAAAAGAGCAAGACTTATTTAATGAGAGAATGCGAAGCATGTATATGAATGGCGTCGGTAGCTATGTGGAAGTTTTATTAAATTCCGACGGAATAGGAGATTTTATTTCAAGAGCTGAAACTGTTAAAAAAATTGTTGAGTATGATAATAAAATTGTCGCAGAGTTAACAGCTAAAAAGAGTAAGGTTGAAGACCAAAAGCTAGCACTTGAAACTGAAAAAACAAAGCTATTATTGTTAAAAGCTGATAATGAAGCAAAACTCGCAAAGCTTAAAGATACTAAGAAAGATCAAAGCGTATTAATCTTGGAAGCTACAAAACAAGAAAAATTGTATTCAGGCAAGGTTAATGATGGACAAGCTACAGTAGATGCTACTATGAAGCAAATACAACAAATGAAAGATAATCTTCCTAATTACACTGCATCTAGAGGAGGATCATCATCATTTAGTTCAAATGCTGTAGTTGCATATGCAAGTAATTTTTTAGGGACGCCGTACGTTTGGGGTGCTAGTGGTCCTCAGTTTTTTGATTGCTCTGGATTTATGCAATATGTATATGCTCATTTCGGTGTTTCACTTAGTAGAACTACTTATACACAAATAAACGAAGGCTCATATGTAGCTAGAGGAGATTTGCAACCGGGAGATTTAATTTTCTTTGGTACAGCAGCAGATCCACACCATGTAGGAATGTATGTAGGTAATAACTCATATATTGAAGCACCACGTACTGGTGATGTAATCAAAATAACAGAATTGACAAGAGGAGATTATGTTACTGCGAGAAGAGTTAGGTAAAGCTTTATTTAGACAGGCTATTTAAATAGCCTGTTTTTTATTGTCAATAAAATTTAATAAAGCTTTAAAATAAGGAATCTTAGCATGTTAAATTGAATTTGGTTAAAAATTCATTGAAATAATATAGAAAGCAAATAGCAGAAAAAGATAAATATTGAATGAAAAAAGAAGAAGTGACACTACTTACTACACATAAAAACTAACAGATTATGAACAGGCATTGATAGACAATGTGGATAAAAATATGTCAGAATAACTTTTAATATGTATAAGCACTGAAATAAGGCTTTCGCATATAAATATAATTGTCCACAGCTTCTGTTGATTAAATGTTGAAAACTGTGGATAACTTATCCTAAATATTAAAAATATAGCTATTTGCAATATTACATTTAAAATAAATCATATTCTATAATGAAAATCTTGTAATAAGATGGGGTATAATGTTTTATGCTTTTACATAGGAAGAATTTAGTATAAATACAAAAATACATTGAAACTTTGGCAATAGTAGTACATTATAATAATAAACAACTTTTGTGGGTCACTTAAAAATAATTTATTTGTGATTGGTAAAAGTTTGTAAAGATAAGAGAGGAGAATTATTATGTTTAACTTAAGGAACAGAAATTTTTTAACACTTATGGATTTTTCACCAAAAGAGATTCATTATTTTCTTGAATTAGCTAGAGATTTAAAGAGGGCTAAATATGCAGGCACAGAAAGGCAAACATTAAAGGGTAAGAACATAGTATTATTATTTGAGAAAGATTCAACTAGAACGAGATGTTCATTTGAAGTTGGAGCACTTGATCAAGGAGCACATGTTACATATCTTGGACCTACAGGGAGTCAAATGGGTAAAAAGGAGTCCATTGCAGATACTGCAAGGGTTTTAGGCAGAATGTATGATGGTATTGAATATAGAGGGTATGGCCAAGACGTAGTTGAGGAACTAGCAAAATATGCAGGAGTGCCAGTATGGAATGGATTAACTACCGAGGATCATCCTACTCAAATTCTTGCTGATTTTTTAACAGTGCAAGAACATTTTTCGAAACCATTAAATGAAATTAAATTTGTTTATGCAGGAGATGGAAGAAATAATATGGCAAATGCTCTTATGATAGGAGCTGCTAAGATGGGAATGGACTTTAGAATAATTGCACCAAATTCATTATTTCCGCAGGAAGTACTAGTTAGTAAATGTAGAGAAGTAGCAAAAGAGACAGGAGCAAGTATTACTATTACTGATGATGTAGCAAAAGGAGTAAAGGATGCAGATGTTATATATACTGATGTTTGGGTTTCAATGGGAGAAGCGGATGAGGTTTGGGCTCAAAGAATTAATCTGTTAAAACCATATCAAGTTAATAAAGAAATGATGGATTTAACAGGAAACAAGAATACTAAATTTATGCATTGTTTGCCAGCATTCCATAATTTGAAAACTAAAGTTGGCATGGATATATATGAAAAATTTGGGATGAATGGTGTAGAGGTTACGGATGAAGTATTTGAAAGTCCAGCTTCAATAGTATTTGATGAAGCGGAGAATAGAATGCATACTATAAAAGCAATTATGGTGGCGACTCTGGGAGATTAATCTATTAATGTAATGGTGCAGGGTAACATACTGTAATATCTAATATATTCTAGATTAGGTATTACATAAATATAAATAATAAAAAAAATTTAGCATAAACATCTGTATATTATAATATTTATTTATAGTTAATAAATATTAAGGGGGTAGATGTTTATGCTAAATAATATACCAAAATTTATTTATGACCTATGTGGGGAAAAAGTTGAGGTTATGGATTATTCAAAGGTTTTTTTTGAAAATAAGAATGAAGAGGGTTATGTACTACATGTAGAACAACATGATAGAGTTACATCTATAAATGAATTTGAATTAGAAAGGAGAGAAGATAAGTATTATTGCACGAGAAAATTGTTTAGTTAATTAAATTTTTATAACATAGATTAAATGGGATTAACACATATAGGTATGAAAGATAATAAAAATAAGGACAATTCCCATAAGAATTGTCCTTATTTTTATTTAACACAAGATTATAAATAGCTATTTTAAAAGACATATAGCATTAGATGATATTCCCTCGCAGTGACCAGTGAAACCGAGGCCTTCCTCGGTAGTAGCTTTAATATTAACCTTATCTATAGGTAAATCAAGGGCGGTCGCAATATTTTTTACCATATAGGGTATATGTGGTGCCATTTTAGGTTCTTGTGCTATTATTGTAGCATCAATATTTTCAATTATATAATTTTTGTTTTTTATTAGGATACAAACATATTTAAGTAAAGATATACTTGATATGCCTTTATATTTAGTATCAGTGTCAGGAAAATGTTTTCCAATATCACCAAGTGCAGCAGCACCTAAGAGTGCATCCATAATTGCATGAATTAGAACATCTGCATCTGAATGACCAAGTAAACCAGTATCATGAGGTATAGTCACTCCCCCGAGTATTAATTTTCTATCATTAACTAATTTGTGAACATCATATCCCATTCCTATTCTCAAGCGAATTACCTCTTTTCAATTTAATTTATAAAGATTTCAAATATGTGTTATATATTTGAATTTAATATATACTTATGTGCCTAATATACCATTTCATGAGATGGTAATCAAGAAATTTTATTAGGGAGATATATTGCAGCTCCACAGGAGATGATTTAACCGTTTAGACGTAGTAAATGCGAGTGATATTATAGATAATAAGTTATTAACATGTTATCAACAAAACTGTGGATAATGTGCATAACTTAATAATTAAATTTTGAATTATTTTATTTAATAAACAAATATTTACATGTTATATCCCATAATATACATAATAACGACAAATAACGAATCATTAACATCAATCTCACAAGTTATACACAGAAAGGCTGTGGATAATGTGCATAACTATTAAATAGTTCGTAAATTTTAACATATAATTACATATATTAAAAGAGATTGTGGATTAGTAAAACTTAATGTGTACAATCTGTGAGTCTAACTAAAAAAATAATAAATTTAAAATAATTACCATAATAAAAGAAAATAATGTAAATTAAATATAACCTCATAAATAAAAGAGATCACAATTAAATTGGTATAATATATAAAATATAAGATAAAATGTATTTATAATTTTTATGGCAAAACGTGGCTATAACTAAAATACAATGTGTATAATATAAATTTAAAAAGGATTATAGCTGCGAAATAAGCACTATCGGCATGAAACATGAAAATGATTACATAGCAGCCTATATTACAATTGAGATCATTAGAGCAGTGAGCGGTGTGTAGTAGCAATTTGAGATAAAGTTAAGGGTTTTTACATGAATTTAAGGAGAATAAACAAGTAGTTATTTATAAGTTAAAAGAATAATTTTAAACAAATTTACAACTTAAATATAATAGTTATTATTAACTAAGAGTAACAAGTTATCCACAAAATCTGTGTGCACAATGTTGATAACTTTCAAATAAAGCAAAAAACACACAAATTTGTGTGTTTTTCAAGTGTTTTTTAACATTAGAGGTGGTGATTTAATACAAAAACATATGGTGATTTTTATTTAGAAGCATTTTCAGTTTTTATGGAGTCGGAAATTAGATTATTAATACCAATTAGTTCATTTTTAGATAGAAATCTCCATCTACCGGTAGGTAAATTATTTATAGAAACATTCATAATTCTAAGCCTCTCAAGTCTCATAACCGAGTAACCTAAATACTCACACATTCTTCGTATTTGACGGTTAAGTCCCTGCGTTAAAATTATTTTGAAAACATATTTGCTTTCTTTTTTTACCAAACATTTTTTAGTAGTAGTTTTAAGTATAGGGATACCATTTGCCATATTTTTTATGAAATCAGGAGATATTGGTTTATCTACAGTGACGATATACTCCTTTTCATGACTATTACCTGAGCGTAAAATTTTATTTACAATGTCACCATCGTTAGTTAAAAAGATAAGACCTTGGGAAGCTTTGTCGAGACGACCGATTGGAAAGATCCTTTTTGGGTAATTTATAAAATCTATGATATTTCCATTAATTTTATGCTCAGTAGTACATGTTATTCCAACAGGTTTATTGAAAGCTAAATAAATGTGATCTTCTTTATTTTTTAGTGGGTTACCATTTATTTTAATGTCATCAGTTTTACACACCTGGGTGCCCATTTCAGGCATTTTGCCATTTACTGTGACTTTACCTTTATCAATTAGCTTATCTGCTTCACGCCTAGAACAAAAACCTGTTTCACTTATGAATTTATTTAATCTAGTTTTTGAATCACTAGTTTCATAGTGATTAATAATATTTTTCTTTTTTTCATCATGTATGATTTTCATTTCGCACCGCCCTTAGAAGTTATAATGTAAATATAAGATAAGTATCTTTAATGTCTATCTAATTAATTATTGCTTGTCCATTATCATTTATTAGAACTTTAAAATTATGAGTTTCTGCATATTTTTCAAACTCAGTTAAGTTAATTGGAGCTTTATTTTTATTGCCAGTAATAAATATAGAAATTTTAAAACCGTCATCTGCATGTGCTTTAGTTAAGTATTTTTGCTTAATAGATTCATCTAAAATTAAATGTAAGGACTGGTTAAGTGATGTATCTTTGAGATTTACAAGTTGTTTTATTTTATAACCGCCAGAGCTAATGCCTTCAACATTTGTAACATTATTTGAAGAATTTACATCCATTTTTAGAGAACAATTCATGTCGACGATAACGGAGTAATTATATCTATTATTCATATATAATTGCCTTATTACAAATACTATTAATAAAGAACAAATAAGTGATAAGATGTATTTCCAAAGGGCAAAGGGTTTAACTTTTTCACCTACATATATTTCACCTAGTACAGGCTCAATTACATTTCTTTTGAGGGTTACAAACTCATTATTTTTGGTAACAACATACACCTTATTTTTTTCAATATTAATTATTTTACCTGATTTTTGCATAGAGGCACCTCTTTCATAAGATAGTAAGTAGTTGTATTAAATGTTTGATAATGCTTGACATAAAGAGAGAAAGTTGTTACGTTCATTGTAGTTATGTATTAAATCAAGTCATAAATATTGTAACACCGTGGCTATAATAAATAACAAATAATAAATAGAGGTATATTATGATAAAAATATTATCAACCAAATTTTACTTATATATAGGAGTCATAATAATAATAAATATTATAATTATGTATATAGTAACAAAAATAATAATGTATAAAAAATCAAAGGAATTTGATAAGAAAATAATTTCAAATATTGATATATTTAAATCTACAACAAATATTAAGGATATATTTAATAAGTTATTAAATAATTTATATAAAAATTCAGCTTATGATGCTGCTATAAGTATATTGAAAAATGATACTGACTTTAAAATTATGGCTATTCATGGTGCTGGAGTTGAACTAAACACAAGTAACTGCATTCAGGATGAGAATTTTATTAATCTAATTAATAGAGTTATAGAGTCTGGCACAATGTATTATATTCAGGATTTAAAGAAAGTAGATTATGCGAAATATAGTGCCAAATTACAATTATTATTATATCACATGAGAAGCCTATTAATGATTCCAATAATTTATAAAGATGAAATATATGGAGTTGTAATAATGGTTAATTATAAGAAGGCAGCATACAATGAAAGTTATAGAGGAAATGCTTATTCAATAGTTAGTCAAGTAGCTGTAGCAATAGAAAATGCTAAGCTTTTCAAAAAGCTAAAAGATATAGATGAGACGAAAACGGATTTCTTGTCCACAGTTTCTCATGAACTTCGAACTCCGTTAACATCGATAATTGGTTTTACAGAAATGGTTAAGCGAAAATTTGAAGGGACTATAGTACCAGAATTAGATCTTTCAATTGAAAAAAACCAAAGTGCAGTAGTCAAAATAAAGAGAAATGTAAATATAATATTATCAGAAGGGGAAAGATTATCGAGTCTTATAAATGACCTATTAGATATATCAAGGATGGAAGCAGGAAAAGTTTTATTAAATATGAGGAAAATTGATATAGAAGAAATTATAACACAAGTAATAACATTAACGAATCCCATTATCAGAGATAAATCTCTCCAGGTTATACAAAGCATAAGTGAAACACTTCCTGAAATTATGGCGGATAAAGACAAATTGATGCAAGTAATAATCAATCTTATTTCTAATGCTATAAAATTTACGGAAAAAGGATGTATAGTATGTAGCGCAAGAGTAGTTGCGGAGAATATAATAGTAAGTATTAGCGACACAGGGGTAGGTATTAGAGAGGAAGATAAAAAATATATATTTAAAAAATTCAGTCAAGTAGGTGATACACTTACAGATAAACCTACAGGTACAGGGCTTGGGTTATCTATATGTAAGTATATTATTGAAGAACATGGCGGAGAAATATGGGTCGAAAGTGAAATAGGAAAAGGAACTGATTTCTCATTTAGTATACCTATAATAAAAACTAACTAAACAATACCCCACAAATATTAAAAGTTTGTGGGGTTAATTATTATAGTATTGGAGAAAGCAATCGAGAAATAGATTCCTTGAATTTAACAATAAAACTTCTGTTAGTATATTTTTTTAGAGTTAGTTCATCACAAGATTTCAAATCATCAATAAAAAAACGATCTAGGTCAGATGTGATCTCTTTATCATAAATAAAAGCATTAATTTCGAAGTTTAAAGTGAAGCTTCGAATATCTAGATTTGCTGTACCTACAGAGCTTATAGATCCATCAATAGAGAGAAATTTACTATGAAGAAAGCCTTTGGTATAGGTATAACATTTGACACCAGAATCGAGGAGATCTCCCATATAAGATGTAGAAGCCCAATATACAAAGGGATGGTCTGGTTTACTTGGTATAATTATACGGACATCTACCCCGGACAAGGATGCTATCCTTAAAGCCTCAAGTATACTGTCATCTGGAATAAAGTAAGGAGTTTCTATATAAATGTTCTTTTCAGCTTTACTTATCATTTTTAAATAGCCATTTTTAATAGAATTCCAAGTGGAATCAGGACCACTTGAAACTATCTGAAGGCCTGTTTTTCCAAGGTGAGATCTATGGGGAAAATATTTGTCATCAAAAACAGAATTTTCTTTTGAAGCAAATCTCCAATCCATTAGGAAGTGCAATTGTAGTGCATCAAGTGCATCTCCTTGTATGAATAAATGTGTATCTCGCCAAAATCCAAATTTTTTAGAAAGTCCTAAATATTCGTCGCCAATATTAAAACCACCGATATAACCATACTTACCATCAATAGTGCATATTTTACGATGGTTTCTAAAATTTACACGAAGATTTATATACGGAAGAAAAGGTGGAAAAAAACATGAAACTTTTCCACCAGCTTCTATTAAGGGAGCAAAAAACTTCTTATGCACTTTAAGGCATCCCATACCATCATAGAGTAATTTTACCTCTACCCCTTCCTTGGCTTTCCTACATAGAATTTCTAGAATCGTTCCTCCTAAATTATCATTTTGAAATATATAATACTCCATATGAATAAATATTTTTGCATCTTCAAGATTTTTTTTAAGTTGGTCAAATTTTGATTTACCATCAGTAAATATAGTTACATTATTATTATTAGTGTAGAAAGAATTATCACTACATAAATTGAGTTTCATTACATCAGAATATTTACTTAAAAAAGGATTAGTTTTAATTAGAGTATCATTACTCAAAAACTCCTTTTGCTTATTTATAATTGATGCTAGATTTTCTTTTTCTTCTTTCTTTAGTGAAAATAATTTCTTTTTTTTTAAATTTTGACCAAGAAATAAGTATAGAATAAACCCTATGCTAGGTAAAAATAGTAATACCATAAGCCAAGTCCAAGTGCTTGCAGGGTTTTTTCGCTCAAGAAATACAACTGCAAAAGCGAAAAGGATATTAATAATAAATAATAAATTTAAAAAATGTAATAATAGTTCACTTGTAAACATATGAGCCTCCAGAAATTCATTTTATCTTACAATTTGTCGTACAGTGATAGTATACATATAAATGAGTAAAAAGAAACATTGAAAATTCGAAAAAGGTAAAAAAAAATAGAAATATTTCAATTATATAATTTATATATTAAAGGAATAGTGAGTTCTATGGTATAATAATATTTAATTGACAAACTCAATTTATGGGCGGGGTATGTACTTGATTGAAATTTAGTTATATTAATAATATATGTCATTTTTTTATTTGTGCAAGGAGATTTAAAATAAAATGTTGCTTTTAAATTGGAAATGGAATCGAGGATAATGATATGGGCTTAGTTCATAGAACAGTTGATGAGGAAATAAAAAAATCCTTAGAACTTATAAAAGAATTAGAACATGTGATGAATGAGATTCAAAGTAATGAAAGCCTATTTATTTCAAATATTCAAAATATGTCATTAGTAGATAAACAAAACATATTAGATAAATGGATTAGTTATGTAAGGTGTTATAATGAATTAAATGATATTAGAGAAAAATATAAAAATAAGCTTTTATTTAAGAATACTTCAGATTCTTATAATAAATATAAAAATGTATTATTAATTTATGCATCAACCATAGCAATACGTAAAAACTCTGTTTTGCTCGTAGGGGTCATAGAGAAAAACAAATATTTGGAGTCAATGCTAAATGAACCTAGAGCTGAATACAACATTAATAAAAAACAATATTATTATATTACACAAGAAATTACGGAAATATCTTATATGATATCTTTGTATAGAAATAAGCATTATTTTGATTTTAAGGTTAATTACTATAAGGTTTATGAATTTGAAAGAGATGAGAGTGAAACACAATTATTAGATTATGCAAGTTATAATTATTTGAATGTTATTAAACTTGTAAGGAACCATAGAAACATTGTTAAAAACAATATGATCGATTTTTTTGGAAAAAATGTTTTTGATTTTTGGTTTCCATTCCAAAAATGGGTTGCTATAAGTATCACTGGAGTTGATTATTCTAGTAGAAAAGAAAAATATATTAGTAATGAAGATATCAATATTTTTAAAGAGGAATTGGTACCAGGGGATGTTCTTTTAAAAAGGAATAATTACCAGCTAACGAACATAGGACTTCCGGGATTTTGGACTCATACTGGTATTTATATAGGTTGTTTGGAAAAATTGGATGAGTATTTTGGCGATATGTTATTGGGAGATTGCTTATGTGTGTCAGAGTATGTAAAGGTAATATATCCTAAAGTATATGAGAGTTTATGGAGCAAAGAGATAAATAATAGAGAATATATTATTGAAGTTATTGCTCCAGGTGTTGTAATAAGTCCTTTAGATGCCATTGCAAAGGTAGATTACTTTTCTGCTCTTCGCCCTAGACTATCAAAAGAAGATAAACTAAAGGCATTATTCACTGCTTTTGAATCTTTAGGAAAGGCATATGATTACAATTTTGACATTATGACAGATAATGCTTTGTTTTGTAGTGAACTAATTTATAAAGCATATTTAAGCTCAAGTGATAAAAAAGGAATTACATTTGATCTTCAGCCTAAAGTTGGTAGATTATTGCTTTCACCTAATAGTATTATTGAAAAATTTGATTCAGAATTTAATACTGAAAATGCTGAATTCGATTTTGTAGTGTTTTATGATGGTAATGCAAGGGAAAGAAAGGCTATAAGGAGAAATGCGACTGATTTAAAGAAAACTTGGAAGCTATCTAGGTGGAAGATGGTAAAGAGTAGAGTTGTTTTAGATGCAGAAACAAGTTATCCTATAGTAAAATTAAGTTCAGTATTGTCAAAACTTAAAATTATATTGTATGGTATGTTTTATTAATAAAGATATATGTCTATAATATAAGAAGTGAATTAAAAGAGCATCAGAGATGTTGTAACATTAATGACTTAAGAAGGAAGTATCCTTTTTAAATGTCATTAAATTCTAAAATAGAAGGTAGGATAAATAAAAAATATGAGAAATATAAAAATTGTAATTGAATATGATGGTACTAGGTATAAAGGATGGCAGAGGCTTGGAGACAGTGATAATACAATTCAACACAAAATAGAAGCAGTTTTAAGCAAGATGGCAGAAGAAAACATTGAAATAACTGCTTCTGGAAGAACTGATGCAGGAGTACATGCATCAAACCAAGTTGCTAATTTTAGAACAGACTGTACAATGCCTACACATAAAATGCGAAGTTATTGTTATGAATTTTTACCAGAAGATATTGTAATAAAAAGTGTTGAGGAAGTAGATCTTAATTTTCATGCGAGATATAATGCTAAGGTTAAAAAGTACATATATAATATATGCAATAATAAAGTACATGATGTATTTACCAGAAAATATGATTACCATGTACCATTACCATTAAATATCGAAAAAATGAGAAAAGCAGCAGAAATTTTAGTAGGGGAACATGATTTCCAAAGTTTTACTACACTTAAAACTAAGAAAAAATCTACTATAAGAACTATTTATACAATAAACATTATAAATGATGATGGAAATATAGAAATTAGTGTTCAAGGAAATGGATTTATGAAGAATATGGTAAGGATAATAGTTGGAACACTTGTTGAGGTAGGACTTGGTGAGCGAGATGAAAACGAAATTAGTGACATATTAGATAGAAAAGAAAGAAAATATGCAGGACATATCGCACCAGCTAAAGGATTGTTCTTAGAAGAAGTTAATTATTAAGGAATGATTTAGTTTAATAAATTTATAAAACAAAAGCGGCACATAAGTATTAACTTATGTGCCGCTTTTGTTTTATATTATAAAGGCAAAATTAACTACAGGATACCTTCATTTTTTAGGATGTTTTCAATTTCATCAACTTTTTTAGAAAGCGTATAAAAACTTTCTTTTAATATATTTTTTGAAATAGGAGTTTCTTTTATGCTTTTTTCTAGCGACTCTATAGTGTCGAGTGCATCATCAATGCCCTTTTGCGCAAGTTCAAGATTGTTTTCTTTCATTTTTAGGTCTCCTTAACTTATCTTATTTTAATATATACTATTAAATCCTAACATTAGTAATTGTTAATTTCAAGCTGAAAGTGATTTTTGACTTTCGTAATTTGATGAAATCAACCCTTTTTATTCTTATGAATTATGTGTTTAACATCTTTGAAAATAGCATCTAACCCTTTGAATTTAAGGTCGGGGAATGCTTTTATAAGTCGTGAATAATTTGGATATTTTTTTATAAACAAAGAATCATATTTTATTTTAACTTCTTTTAAGACACTCTCAATGTTGGATTTTTTCTTACTCATTTTAGTTTCAGCAAGATCTATCAACTGATCCAATTTAATTCTTAACTCAGGAATACTTTTAGTATTACCTAAATTTGATTTAAAATCTAAAAATTTATCAGTTAATTCTGAATATGCAGTAATTAATTGAGTTAAAAGAGACCTTAGTTTGAGTATAGTAATTATAGTAATTATAAAATCTAAAATGAAATATACTAAAGTAATATAGAAAAGAAATACACCAGGATTTGGTGGTATTAAATTCACTATGTATTCAATATAGGGATGGATTACTTTAAGTATTAAAATTGAAATGAACCCCCATATTATAGAGAATTTTAAGCATATTCTTCCATGGAGATTGTATGGCTCATCGCTATAATCCCACCAAGTACTATCAAATGTAGTTTCTAAAATATAACCCGTTATATATTCAATGATTGAGGTTAAAAATATTGAACCTAGAAGGAGAAAAATATAATTATTTTCAATAGGTTTCAGCAAAACAATTATAGATAAGATAGCGAAACCATAAATAGGACAAAATGGTCCATGTAGGAAGCCTCTATTAACAAATCCTTTTTTTCGAATTGTGGCATATATTGTTTCAAGACACCAGCCCATGAAGGAATAAACAATAAAATAAAAAAATAGTGAAAATACATTAAAACTTAGTAAAGTTATATCAATCATAAATTAACTCCTTCTGAAATGTCGTTAAACAAGAAAATGATAACACAAAATATGTTCTTTTTATAGTGGATAAAATGAACAAAATATTAATATATGCAATTTTATAGAATTAGCTACATATATATTAATAAAACAATGATAAATCAATTTAATATCTAGGAGGAAAATACATGATAAATATCATCTGGTTTTTAATTTTATCATTAGGAATAGTTATTGGAATGCTTACTGGAAAAGGGGAAATTGTGTCAAAGGCCCTTGTTTCATCTACAACTAGTTCTGTGGAACTAGTTATGGGACTTGTTGGAATGATGTGTCTTTGGTGTGGGATAATGGAAATTGCGCAAAAAAGTGGACTAACTGATAAATTAGCAAAAATACTTAGGCCAATTTTAAAAATGATTTTTAAGGAAACCTCCAAAAACAATAAGGTTATGTCTAGTATTACTATGAATTTAACAGCAAATATGATGGGGCTTTCTAATGCAGCCACGCCATTTGGGATAAAAGCCATGGAAGAGATGCAGAAAATGAATATAGAAAAAGACACAGCTAGTAATGACATGGCTTTATTCTTAGTTTTAAATGCAACATGCATTCAGTTTTTACCGACTACAGTAATATCTATAAGAGCAGCATATAATTCACAAAATCCAGCAATTATTATAATACCAGCAATTATTACAACAGGTGTTGCTTCAGTCTTAGGTGTAGTTTATTGCAGGATATTACAAAAGTATTTTTAGGAACATCATCTTTTTACAGGTATATGAATCTAAATGGAGAGTGAGTAAAATATGGTGATTATAGAAAACTTAATGTCATATATGTTGAAAGGAATAATTCCAATTATTATTGTTTTGGTGGTAACTTATGGAGTTATTAAAGGAGTGAAGGTTTATGAGTGTTTTGTGGAAGGTGCAAAGGATGGAATAACAATCTGCCTAAAAATTTTTCCTTACCTTTTGGCTATGATTATAGCTGTTAATGTTTTTAGAGCTTCAGGGGCTTTAGATTTTTTTATTTATTTAGTAACACCGGTTGTTAAGTTCATTGGGTTACCTCCGGAAGTTGTTCCTTTAGTTTTAATAAAACCGCTCTCAGGTAGTGGAGCTCTGGGAGTATTTACTGACATTATAAGGCAATATGGAGCGGATAGTTACATAGGACGTGTGTCATCTATAATAATGGGGTCAACGGAAACCATTTTTTATACACTGACAGTATATTTTGGAGCCGTAAATATAAAAAAAATTAGGCATACGTTACTAGCAGCAATACTCGCAGATATAACAGCAGTTATAATGGCTGTTAACATAGCTAAGTTTTTCTTCTAAAGATATTTCAGAAGCGACTTGCTTATTATAGTATAATTTTATATTTTTAGGATAAAATTATTGACATAGTGAATTATTTGCAATACAATTATTATTGAATAAATGCAATGATGAGAAGAGTAATAAGCTGAAATGTTAAAAGAGAACTGCAGCTGGTGAAAAGCAGTAGCAAGGTAGTTTATGAACATGGCCTCTAAGCAGATTATCCAAATAAAAAGTATAAAAGATTATTGTGATGATAGGTTTTTTTATTTATTTATTAAGGTAATACGGTAGCAACCGTTATATTGACAGGTGATGATAGTCACCCATTGAGATCTTTATAGTGATGTAGAGATGAATTAGAGTGGTAAAACGTTAAATACGTCTCTAAACAGAAGGCTTTTTCTGTTTAGAGATTTTTTTTATTTACCGGGAAATTAATAGTGTAGGTTCAAAGAGATTAACAGTTTCGAAGTTAATTATAACTAATTTAAATATGAGAGGTAGGAGAAATTTATGAATAAAAAAACTTTTTACATTACTACACCAATTTATTATCCATCAGCAAAGTTACATATCGGTAATACATATACAACGGTAGCTGCAGATGCAATTGCTAGATTTAAAAGGCTTACAGGCTATGATGTAATGTTTTTAACAGGAACAGATGAGCATGGTCAAAAGATCCAAAGAATAGCTGAAGAAAAAGGAGTTACGCCAAAACAGTATGTAGATAAAGTAGTAGCCGGAATACAAGAATTGTGGAAAATGATGGATATAAGTTATGATAAATTTATAAGAACTACTGACGAATATCATAAAAAGGCTGTTCAAAAATTATTTAAGCAGTTATATGATCAAGGTGATATATATAAGGGTGCATATGAAGGTTGGTACTGTACTCCTTGCGAATCTTTCTGGACAGAAACCCAAGCAGTAGATGGAAAATGCCCTGATTGCGGAAGACCCGTTGAGAAAGCTAAGGAAGAGGCGTATTTCTTTAAAATGTCTAAATATGCAGATAAACTTATAGAATACATTGAAACTCATCCGGATTTTATACAACCAGAATCAAGAAAAAATGAAATGATAAATAACTTTTTAAAACCAGGTCTTCAAGATTTATGTGTTTCAAGAACAACATTTAATTGGGGTATACCTGTAGAATTTGATCCAGGGCATGTTATATATGTATGGGTAGACGCTTTATCTAACTATATAACTGCGCTTGGATATAATGGTGAGGATACAACTCTATATGATAAATACTGGCCAGCAGATATACATTTAATAGGTAAAGATATATTAAGATTTCATACAATTTATTGGCCAATAATGCTTATGGCGCTAGGTCTACCTCTTCCTAAACAAGTATTTGGTCATGGATGGCTTCTTTTTGATGGCGGAGTAAAAATGTCAAAATCTAAAGGAAACGTAGTAGATCCTGTAATACTAGTTGATCATTTTGGAGTGGACGCTGTAAGATATTATTTGCTTCATGAAATACCATTTGGTTCTGATGGAATATTTACTAATGAAATATTCATAAAGAAAACAAATTCAGATCTAGCTAATGATTTAGGTAATTTATTATCTAGAACAGTAACAATGATAGAAAAATATTTTGATGGAGTTATACCAAAACCAGATGAAAAAGCTGATGTGGATAATGAACTTATAGAACTTGCTCTTTCAATTCCAGGTAAGGTAGAAAGTGCTATAGATGACCTTAAAATCCCTGAAGCACTCGATCATGTTTGGACACTCATTAGGCGTACTAACAAGTATATAGATGAAACAACACCTTGGATCCTTGGAAAAGATGAAGCACAAAAGGGAAGACTAGGCACAGTACTTTATAATTTAGTAGAATCTTTAAGAATGACATCAGTATTGATATCAGCATTTTTACCTACCACAAGTAAGAAGATAAATGCTCAAATAAATACCGATGTAATTACATGGGATAGTTTATCATCATTTAATGGAACTATATCTGGAACAAAAGTTAATAAAGGTGACGTAATGTTTCCAAGAATAGATGTAGAAGCTAAAATAGAGGAGCTTAATGTACTTGTAGAAGAAGAAAGAAAATTAGCGAGAAAGCCTACAATGTTACCAATAAAAGAAGAAATTACTATAGAAGATTTTGATAAAATAGATATGAGAGTTGTTAAAGTATTGGAATGCGAACAAATGAAAAAAACAAAAAAACTTCTTAAGTTAAAAGTAGATTTAGGTGGGGAAGTAAGACAAGTAATTTCGGGAATAGCTATGAATTATAAACCCGAAGACCTTATTGGGAAGTATGTAGTATTAGTAGCTAATTTAAAACCCGTTAATTTAAGAGGCGAACTATCACAGGGAATGATAATTGCAGCTTCTACAGATGACGATAGTAAACTATTTACAATATCTATACCTGGTGAGTTACCAACTGGAAGCACAGTAAGGTAGATTTGTAATTGCTTATTTATTACTGGAAATTATGAGGAGGAAATAACATGAAGTTTATTATAGGTTCCTTAGTCGGGGCCATTATCGGGTATATAACTAATTGGTTAGCTATAAAGATGCTGTTTAGACCACATAAAGAAATTAGAATATTTAATATTAAAGTTCCGTTTACGCCAGGCCTTATTCCAAAGGAAAAGTCTAGAATTGCAAGGAGCGTAGGTGAATCTATAGGTCAGCATCTTTTAACAAAGGAAACAATCATTAAATCCTTATGTAGTGAAGAGATGGATCATCAATTGGATACTTGGGTGCAAGGCAAAGTTAGTACTATGAAAAATAGCGATGCTACATTAGAAAGTGAGTTAAAGGACATATTAGGTGATGAGTATTGTAATATTACCCAAAGTACTATAAGTAACGTTTCAAAATCACTTACAAATTATATAAATGACGTGGAAGTTAGAGGTGGCATAGCTAAATATGTATATGCACAGATAATGTCGGAATTAAAGGCAAAACCACAAGCTATATGTGAAAGTGAATTATATAATTCAATAAAAAACAAAGTATTAAATTTAGTTATAGAGTATAAGGATTCACAAGATTTCTACAAAGGTATTCAAAATATGTTAAAAGCTAAGGTAGCTGAACTAGTGGTTTTAGACAAAAAAATTGAAGATGTTATACCTGGTGAGATAACAAATAGCTTAAAAGTATATGTTTATGGTAAAAGATATAATATTGCTATGGAAATAAAAAAAATGATTAAAGAAGAAAAAAATAGTAAAAAATTAAGACAAATTGTTGATGAAACAATATCGACTAAACTAAGCCCAATGATAGCAATGTTTATCAGTAAGGATAGCGTTTTTGAAAAAGTTGTAATTGGTATAGATGAATACTTAGATAATGTAGAAAATCATAATGACATTGCTCTAATTATTAATGATATAATAGACAAATTGCTTAAAAATTCAATATCTAGTGTTATTTTTGATTTGCCAAAAGAGGGAATTGATAATGTTATTGAACCATTAATTAATTTGTTTACAACAAAAATTGTAGATCAAGAACTTATTCTAAGCACTTTTGAAAAACTTGAGAGTAAGTTCAATAGCTACATATCTGTTGCAGAATTGCTCGAAAAGACAGGGATAGAATACAAAAATGTAATAGAGGGACTTATAAAGAGTCGAATAAATAGTATTATTGAAAATGAGTCTACTAAATCAAAGATTAATGAAATAGTAGGTGTAATGATTAATAGATTGTTAAATACAGAGATGAAATCAATATTTAAAGGAGAGGGAGATAAGGTTACCCAATCTGTTTCTAAAGTAGTTAAAACAGTATATAATAAATTCATAGAGAATAAGGCACCAGAAGTAATTGAAGTGTTAGATATAGCCAAAATAGTCGAAGAAAAAATCAATGAATTCGATGTAGCTTTTTCAGAGAGAATTATACTTGAAATAGCGAGTAAAGAGCTTAATGCTATAACTTGGCTTGGAGCATTACTGGGTGCAATTATGGGATTATTATCACCTATACTAGGTTCAATGTAATATATTATTTAGTATTAAGCAAAAGTCACTTCCGCTAGGAAGTGGCTTTTACTTATTTCAATGTTAGTGATATAATATCTAACATATATTTCGAGTATATTTTAAATCTATAAGTAAATAGAAAGGATGGTGAAAACTGTTATTAAATTACAATCTAAAGTAGCTTATATTAAAGAGTTAAATTAGTGATTTAATGCAGTAGATATTATGATATTTGATTCACATGCACATTATGATGATGAAGCTTTTAATGAAGATAGAGAAAAGGTAATAATGGGGTTAAATGATAAAGGGGTAATAGGAGTATTAAACTGCGGTGCATCACTTGAGGGCGCAAGAATGTCAGTACAATTATCTAATAAATATGATTTTATATATTCAGCAGTTGGAATACATCCTGAATATGCAAATATTGTTAATGATGAAGTTATCAATGAATTAAGAGATTTAACGCATCAGCCAAAAGTTAGAGCTATTGGGGAAATAGGACTCGATTATCATACTGAAGAAAATCCGGATAGAGAAATACAAAAGAGAGCATTTAAACTTCAAATGGAACTTGCAAAAGAACTTAAATTACCGGTGGTTATACATGATAGAGATGCTCATAAAGATACTTTGGATATACTAAAAGAATTCCCAGAAGTGACAGGTGTAATTCATTGTTTCTCTGGAAGTGTTGAATTTGCGAGGGAGTGTTTGAAGCTCGGTTATTATATAGGATTTACTGGAGTTATAACTTTCAAAAATGCAAAGAAAACAGCAGAGGTTGCAAAAGAGGTACCAATGAATAGAATACTCGTAGAAACAGACTGTCCATATATGGCACCGGTTCCTCTTAGAGGGAAAAGGAATGAATCTGATTATATTAAATATATAATAGAAAAAATATCAGAAGTTAAGGAGAAAACTATCAAAGAAATTGAAGATGCAACAATTTATAATATAAAACATTTGCTAAAAATATTAAAATAGGGTAGAATAAGTAATACTTAACAAATGGAATATTTTTACACTAAGATATTTGTAATTAAAATTAGATTTAAGACATATAATTTTAATGGCAAATATTGTTTGCCGGTTTACCCTCAGGACTGGGTTAATTAATTTATTCTGTAATTATAATTAAATATTATAATTGTATGCATAATGATGCATTATCAGTCAAAACTTAGAGCAATGGGTCGGAAATTTGACATATTTGTTGCTTCAAGGTATAATACCCAAGTGCTCTTGACTAAGGGAGGGAATTTTTATGATGAAAAACGCGAAGAATAACATCAAGAACTATTTTTCGAACGGACCCAAGACAGTTTTTGTAGTAATGCTATTAGTAATGTGCGTTACGGTGACTATATTTAACATGAAAAAAGCTATATCTGTTATTGTTGATGGTAAGGCTATACAAGTTGTTACTTTAAAAAGTAATGTTACACAAATACTAAAAAGTAATAATATAGCATTAGGGGCAAAGGATCAAATAACAGTTAGTTTAGACAGTAAAGTAAAAGACGGAGATAAAATATATATAAAAAAGGCTGTAAATGTTAAAGTAGAAGTTGATGGAAAAAAATACAATATTCTAACTGCTGAAAATACAGTAGAAGATATGCTTAAAGCAGAAAAAATTGTATTGAGCGGAGCAGACAAAGTTAGTCCATCAAAAAGCAAGGATTTAACATCTGGGTTACAAGTGGTAATAACAAGAGTAAATACCAAGACACTTGATGAGACAAAAGCAGTAAACTTTGCAACCGAAATCAAAAATAGTGATGAGCTAGATAAGGGTGTAAAGAAAGTCATTCAAAAGGGTAAAGCAGGTCAGAAGGTTATTACTTCATCTGTTGTCTATGAAAATGGAAAAGAGATATCAAGAAAATTAGTTAGTGAAAAACTTAAATCAGAGCCTGTTAAACAAATAATTGCATTAGGAACTACTAACGTTTATACCGCATCTCGTGGAGGAGACGTTCGTTACTCGAGGAAACTAAGTGTAAGGGCAACAGCATATACTGCTGATTATAGTTGTACGGGCAAAGGTCCGGATGACCCTGCATTAGGTATAACATCCACTGGGGCACGAGCAAAAAGAAACGCTGATGGGTATAGTACTATAGCTGTTGATCCTACTGTTATCCCTCTAGGTACTAAAGTTTATGTAGATGGATATGGATATGCCATTGCAGAAGACATAGGCGGGGCTATAAAGGGTAATCACATAGATTTGTATTTCGATTCCAGTGATGAAATGTGGGGTTGGGGAGCAAGAAATGTTAGTATCTATATTATGGAATAGGAGCATAAGCTCCTTTTTTTTGTCTTATAGTTTATTATTAATAAGTAAAATGGTATTATAGATACAGTATTAGAAGGAAATACTAAGAGAGTTCTTATTATAATTATATAGTGGAGGACATAATCTTAGTTTGGCATAGCACTTGAGATGACGGTTATTATTTGGTATCTCGCACGATAAATAGCAAGGGGGATAATATGATTAAAGAAGTAATAGTAGTTGAAGGAAGAGATGATGTTACAGCGGTTAAAAGAGCAGTAGAGGCTGAACTCATTTCCGTAGGCGGATTTGGAATTAACGAAAAGGTGATTAACAAAATAAGAGAAGCTCAAAAGAGAAAAGGCGTAATAATTTTTACTGATCCAGACTTTGCTGGAGAAAAAATAAGAAGAATTATTACTAAAAGGGTAGCGAATGTAAAACATGCATACATATCTCAAAAAGAAGGAACTAAGGACGGAGATATAGGCGTTGAAAATGCATCACCTGAAACAATATTAAGAGCACTTGAAGCTGCAAAATTCGAAGTGCAAGAAAAAAGAAAAGAATTTGATGTGCATGATATGATATTTTTCAAGTTAACAGCGGATAGCAAGGCAAGGGAAAGACGAGATGCTCTAGGAAATGAATTAGGTATAGGGTATGGAAATGCGTCACAATTTTTGACTAGATTAAACAACTACGGAATTATAAAAGAAGAATTTATAGAGGCTTTAGAAAAAATAAACAAGGAGATGAATTATGGCGGATTTGACGATTAGTGAAGTTAGTAAAAAATATGAATTTAGGTTTAAAAAAGGGTTAGGTCAGAATTTCTTAATAGATGACTCTGTGCTCGATGATGTTGTAGATGGTGCAGAAGTTAATGAAGATGATTTCGTTATAGAAATAGGACCAGGATTTGGTACATTAACTAGAGCACTTTTAAGGAGAGCTAAAAGAGTTTGTGCTATAGAACTAGATGATAAACTTTTGCCGATACTAGAAGATGAGCTTAAAGAGTTCGATAATTTTGAACTTATACATAATGATGCTTTAAAAGTAGATTTCGATGAATTAATTGGGGATGAAAAGTCCGTAAAATTAGTTGCTAATTTACCATATTATTTAACGACTCCAATAATTGTTAAATTACTTACTGGGGGTTATAATTTTAAATCTTTAACTATAATGATACAAAAGGAAGTTGCGCAGAGGATAGATTCAGAGCCTAATTGCAAAGCTTACGGAGCCTTTTCAATATTAGTTCAGTACTATTGTGATACGAAAATACTTCGTCTTGTGCCACCAACAGCATTTTTGCCTGAACCTAAGGTAGAATCTATGGTTATAAGATTAGATAGATTAAAAGAGCCTAAAGTTAAGGTTAATGATGAAGCTTTATTTTTTTCCATAGTAAGAAAATCTTTTAATATGAGGAGAAAAATTTTATGGAATTCTGTTAAGGATATAGGGATTCCTAAAGAAGAGTTACTAAAGTGTTTTGAAAAAGCAAATATTGATCCTAAAAGAAGAGGAGAGACTTTATCTCTCCAGGAATTTGCATTGCTATCTGATGAAATAGGATTTATAAAATAAATTTCAATATGTTGTTCATTTTTGATTACATACTTCATATATTATAATGAATAAGTTTTATATGGAGGTAAAAGAAGGTGACACCTAAAAAAAATTATAGTAGGTATTTCATTATATTACAAGAAGATGAAAAAGGCTATTCATTAGAGTCTGATAAAATTCCTTCTGGGTATGCAAAGCTTGAAATGAAAAACAACAAATGTAAGATTTCATACTATGTACAAAACCTAAGGAAAGAAAAACAACCTTATTACATGATTTTAATATGTGGTAAAAAAGATGTAAACAAGATTATAAAAGTTGGTAAATTGAACATAGACGATCATGGTAGGGTAGACATTTTTCATGAATATGATATGGATAATATAGCGGACACAGGTATTAACGCTGAAAAAATTATTGGAGCTGCAATTGTAAAATTTCTTGATAACAATGTGATTTCAATAATGAGTGGGTTTTCAACAACTGAAAAACCAAATGAATGGAAAGGTTATAAACTAGCGGATTCTAATAAGGAAACTAAAGAAACTAGAACAGATGAAGTGAAAAATGAATTTGATGAATATGAGCAAAGTATCGAAATAATTAAGGTTAAGAGCGACGAAGCACTCAAACATTTAGAGGTTAAAGAAAATGTAGGTAAGAAAGTAGAAGAAAAGAAAGTAAATATTGTGGAAGAACCAAAAGTGGATAATGATCAAAGGATTAAAGATAATGATATTTTACCTTTAGAAAAGCAGAATAATGTAGATGAAGAAGTAGAAGAAGTAGAAGTAGAAGAGAAAGTAGAGATTAATCGAATAGATAATATTTGTGACAGTGAAATTCCAGAAAAGCTAGAAGAAAAACTAGAAGAAAAAAATGAAATTGATAATTTAGAAGATATTGTTGATTTAAACAGAGATAAAGATAAAATGCAATGTAAAGAAGATAAAAAACAAAAGGACTGTGCGTGTAAGGATAATAATGCTTATAAAGCTGAATATCCTAAAGGTGCCATGGGCAATTTCTTCAAGGCAGCGGCGAAAGATTTCACCCAAGTACATGATTTCACTAAGGAAATAAAGTGGTGTAAATGGTATAAGGTACCCGTGCATAACTTAGAAAATATGTATGATTTGAGTGACTATAATAAATATACAATAGCATATTACCCTATGATTTGTTATTATCCATATATTAGAAATTACAAATCATTTATGCTAGGATACAAATGTGATTCAAGTGGAGAAATGAAATATATAGTTTATGGTATACCTGGAAGTAGAAATAAAGCCCATCAGCCCTATGGAGGCAAAACTGGTTTTGTGACTTGGATCGCAGATAAGGGAAATGATGAAATGGGACATTGGTTAATGTTTTATGATTTCAAAAATTCTACAGTTGTTGTCCCCATAAAAAAGTAATATAGAAAAAATAAAATGTGTGACTATTATTTAGTTACACATTTTATTTTTTTAATATTCTTATACTATTTATCATATAGTATATTAATATTAACATTTGAGGGGGGAACCATTGAAGATTATATTTATAAACAGAAAAAAAGTTGGCATTATAGTAATAGTTGTTGGGCTTATGATTACACTACTAGGGATATCAAAACAATTTGATCAAAAGCTAAAAATGACTATTCTTGTAGAAAACAATATTAAGTTATCGGATGATTATGCGGTTATAAATGGGAAAGCAAGTTATAAATTGCCTAAAGGATGGACAACAAACGAAAAGAAATTTTCAGGGGATGAGATTCTATACCACAATGATTTTCAATCATCCGATGCAGTAATTCATGGATTCGTAGAAGTATGGAAAGGGAGAAAGGACTTAAAAGCATTTTTAGATAATAGTAAAAACATATCAGAGGTACAAAATAAAATTAAAAGTTATAAAATAGACGACATTACTATTAATGGCAAAAAAACATATGTAGTACAATATTTAATTAATGTATCGGACAATAATTGGTATAAGTCATATGAATATTTTATTGATGATGGAGAAGAGTTTTATAGATTTTCATTTTTCATAAGAAATGTTAATTTTAAAGAAACTTATGGCGCTATTTTTGAAAGCATAGTTGAAACATTAAAAATTCGATAAGATTAATTATATTTGCTTTAAATTTTTTAGTGTATTATAATCTATCTAATAAGATTTAAGAAATAAAATTATAAGAGAAGCATATGCTTCTCTTAGTGTTTTGTTGTGATAAGTAGATAGAGTGAGTCGAATAAAAGCATAAGTTTAATTAGTAGGGGGGGGTACAAATGAAACCGATATTATTTGAGTTTTCTTTTGTGAAAATTTATGGATATGGATTAATGATAATGATAGGAATTCTTGCAGCACTTTTCTTATTATCATACAGAAGTAAGAAAGAACAATATAACGAGGACAATGTTTGGGATATGGCTATACTCACAATAATATGTGGAGTAATAGGTGGAAAAGTAATGTATATAATTACAGATATTAAAGAAGTATTACAAAATCCTTCGGTATTAAAAAATGTTGGAAATGGTTTTGTTATTTATGGAGCTATTTTGGGAGGCATATTAGGAATTTATATCTATAGCAAAAAAAAGGCTTGGAATACGCTTAGTGTGCTTGATTTATTAGTTCCAAGTTTACCGCTGGCACAGGGATTTGGTAGGATAGGATGTTTTCTAGCTGGATGTTGTTATGGTAAGGTTACTTCACTACCTATAGGCGTAGAGTTTAACAATTCACCCTTTGCACCTGCAAATGTGTTTTTAATACCAACGCAAATTTTTTCTTCAATATTTGATTTTATGTTAGCGTTATTTTTACTTTGGTATGATAGACGAGAAAGAAAAAAAGGAAGAGTATTTTCTCTTTACCTTATTATATATAGTGTAGGAAGATTTTTAATTGAGTTTTTAAGAGGTGACCCTAGAGGAAGTGTAGCAATGTTTTCTACATCTCAATTTATTAGTTTGTTTGTCTTAATCATTGGAATTTTATTATTTAATTTTGAAAAAATAAAAGAAACTATGCGTAAATAATACAAGAACTGTATTTATAAAAATAAGTACAGTTCGTTTTATTGAAATTCTATTAAAAAAGATTAAACATATCATTCTTAAACATATTAGTGAAATTTCCAATATCTAAATCTATAGTATCTCCTGTTTTCGAATTTCTAGGTAACCGAGTTATGCTTACATCTATAGTAGTTCCATCTTGAAAATTTATAAAAGCATCTGTACTGTTCATATCTATTATTTTTCCAAACATCATAAAAACATCCTTTCATAAATAGTTTTACTATAGTTTTAGCAAAAGACATTATTATATTCAAGAAAGTGATAATGTTATTTTGAAATATATACTGGGATGCTTTAAACTATTAATAACTATATGTAGGAGCTTATTTGACATTGTGCTTAGCTTTAAATGCAATAAGGTATCATCAAAAGATAGAATTCAATCTGATGCAGGTGGTGCGATGCTGCTTCATATAAGCTTTGATTTTTGTTTTTTGTAACTAAAAAAACACCTATCACAAAGTGATAGATGTTTTTTCTATAATTAATTTGTATTATAGATTAATTATGTTTTGAATTATAATCTAGTAACGTTTGAAGCTTGAGGTCCTCTAGCGCCAGTAGTTATTTCAAATTGGACTTGTTGTCCTTCTTCTAAAGATTTGTATCCGTCTCCTTGAATAGCTGAGAAATGTACGAATACATCCTCTTCTCCTTCAACTGATAAAAATCCAAACCCTTTTTCTGAATTAAACCATTTAACTGTACCTGTTTTCATATAACTTTCCTCCTGAATAAAAAAATTTGTAACATTTATAATATAATTATAATGATACTACACTTTAGTATGTTTTTAAATAGGTTTTAGAAAAAAATAAATATATTTATCATATTTATACTAATTTATATTAAATATGTATATTGTGGAACTAATTAATTTAAATGTAAATATAGGTAATTTATCTGCTAAATAAAATTCAATATTTTAACGGCTAGAGAATCGGTTATTTCATCATCAATTACTAACGTATTACTGCCTGTTTTTGTGGCATTTTTCATATACATAAGAAATGTTTCGATACCATCTAAAGGGAGAGACACCTGTGATGTTTTGTAGTGCATAGGTATAACTATTTTAGGGTTTATTTTTTTAGTAACTTGTGAGGCTTCTTTTCCGTCTAGTGTGTAGTTGCCACCTACAGGAACAAAAAGTATATCTATAGAGCCTATAGCGTGAAGATCATCATTAGAAAGAGTGTGACCTAAATCACCTAAATGACACACTGAGTACCCATCCATTTTAAAGGTGAATATTATGTTTTCGCCACGTTTTGCGCCTTTGTTTTTGTCATGATAAGAAGGAATACCTTTTATAGGTATATCATAAATAGTGGACATACCAATCTCATTTACAATTTTATAATTACTAGCAAGATCTCTAGTGTAATTGTGATCGAAATGTTGATGGCTTATAGTTACAATATCTGGACTACCTTTATAAATTTCATAACCCAAAGTAGCATCAAATGGATCTGTTAAAAGCTTAGTGCCTTTTGAATCTTCTAAAAGAAAACATGAATGACCTAGCCAAGTGATTTTCATGCAATTCCTCCCTTCTTTAAAAAAAATGTATTTATTTACATAAACTGAAACCATTATTTAAATGGAACGTATCTTATAGTGAATGAATATTTTATAATACTATTTATAATTAAATTATGCCACTATTTATAGAGTAATACACTATAAAATTTAAAGAAGCAGATTATTAATAAATAGTTAAAATATATTGTCAATTATTTCAATGATTTTGTTTAGCAATTATAAAGATTTAGGAGGGGTTATATGAAAAAGATTTTTAAAACATTTGTAATTATGATTTTTGCTTTAATTGTGTGTATACCTATGCAAACAATAGTAAAGGCTAGTACAGTAACAAATATGGATTCTAAAAAAGATGTAGTAGTTAGTAAGCCTTGGACAGTAAGTTTTAACAAGGTGCTTAGTACAACTACGGTAAACACCACAAATATTAAGGTGCTTTCCGAAGATGGTAATTACATAGATATTAAAGTTAGTTTAGAAAATAATAATAAAAATGTAGTGGTCCAACCAGTAAAAGATTATGAATATAATAAGACATATACTTTAATAGTTACAGATCAGGTTAAGTCTTCTGATGGAAAATTTCTTCCGAGTGAAGTTAGGATGAATTTTACTACTAAAATTCAACCTGTAAAAAGCGAACCTACAAAACCAAGTGAATTTACTGTATGTATTGATCCGGGTCAATACTATAAAGTAATTACTGGTGTAAGTGGTGTTAAGGCTAAGGATATAAATTTAAGTACAGCTTTGAAATTAGGCAATATACTAAAAGCAAGAGGATTTAATGTAGTGTATACAAGAACTACAGATTCAGTAGCTTGGACTCAGAGTGGTGAAGATGATGCAAAAGCGTTGATAGCTAAGAATGCTAATGCGAACGTGTTTTTAAGCATAAACACCAATGATTCAGATGCAAATACTGCCAATGGAATTGAAACATATTATACAGCGGATGTTAGTAAGAATAAGACGCTTGCGACCTTCGTTCAAACCGAATTAATAAAAGCAACACAGGCTAAAGATAGAGGTATACAAGTAGGAAGTACTACAATATTAAATAAGACAAGCTGTCCTTCAATAGTTACATATTTGGGTTTCTTATCAAATCCAGCTGAAGAGGCATTATTAAGTAGTGTACAGTATCAAAATAATGCTGCAAAAGCTATGGCTAATGGATTAATGAATTATGCTGGCTTTGCAAATACTGATACTACTTATGACAATACTTTAAAAATATCTTCAATACCAGATATAACAGGGAGTGTAGTAGTTGGAGATACATATTCATTGCCGGGAACTGTAACTGCAATTATGAGTAATGGTTCAAAACAAACGGTTAGTGTAGCGTGGCTTAAATCAGTTGCTACAAGTGTTGTAGGATCCACTACCTACTATGGAACTGTGGTTGGAGCAGTTATTAATGCAAAAGCTGATATTACTGTAAAAGCACCACCTACTACGTCTAAGTACAAGGTAGTTTTAGATCCAGGTCATGGAGGATATGATTCTGGAGCAGTAGGACCGACGGGAGTTATGGAAAAAAACGTAAATCTTGCCATTGCTTTAAAAGTGGGAACGGTATTAACGAAAAACGATGTTGAGACAATATACACAAGAAAAAGTGACACAGTAAGCTGGACAAGCAATGTTACACAGAACCTTCAAGCGATATGTGATATTTCTAATAACGCTAAACCAAATTATTTTGTAAGTATTCATGCGAACAGTGCTGATGCTGTATCAGCTAACGGCACTGAAACTTATACTTATGTTGGAGGCGCAGCTGCAGTGAAACTTGCACAGGCAATCCAGACTAATATAGTAAATGCAACTGGATCAACAGATAGAGGGATCAGAACTGCAAATTATTATGTTATAAAAAATACGGATGCTACAGCTGTACTTGTAGAAACTGGATTTATTTCTAATTCAGCAGAAGAAAAACTATTAAATAACGCAGCATACCAAACTAAATTGGCCAATGCAATTGCAAAAGGTATTCTTAATACTTTAGGAATAACAGATATAACTTATTAATTATTTAAAGGCCTAAGGGTAAAATAACAAAAAACAATCTCAATAGTAAAATACTATTGAGGTTGTTTTTTATGATTAATATTATCTAAGTCTGAAATTTATTAAATATCTAATAAATTCTTTTGGTAGTTAGAATAATTGAATCTAAGTTCTTCAATTTGAGCATCTAATTGTATCTGTAATGTAGAAAGTTCTGCGTAATTTTCAGATTTAGAAGCATCTTTTATCTTAGTAAATAGGCTAGTTTTAGAATAAGTATCTTTCATAAGAGAGTGTCTTAGATCATTAACTTTTTGCCAATTTGCTAAATCTAAATCTAGAGCTTTTTCAGCAGCGTGAATCATTTTACACTTTCTGATTTCTTCTGCATAATTGTTTAACAATCTGTTGTTTATTTCAGTAACCCATCTAGATGTTATTGCCATTCTAAAACTATTTATTATGCTAGTAGTAAATACATCGCCAGTTTTAAGAATTTCAAGTTTAGTTGGGAATTCGTCTAGGGAACTAACATTTTCATAAACAGTTTTAGGTGCTTTACCAAAGTAATCTGCACGCTGCGCTTCAGTATAGTATTCAAATACATCTTCTTCACTTCTGTAAGCTCTATCTTTTTCTAAATAATCTGCGTCGTCTCCTGGTGCTTTAGATAATTCTTTCAAAAGATCGTCTTCTGATTTATTATTTTTGATTGCGTATACTATACCATCAAGCATGCCCATATATAAAGTAGATAAAGCGAGGTAAGTATTAGTATGTGGGCATGGAGCTCTAAGTTCAAATCTTGTAGCAAGTGGATTATCAAGATCTCTTATTAATGCGAGTAATATAGATCTATTTCTAGATGGAACATCAACACTGTGACCAAGTGATGTTACTATACATATAGGAGCCTCAAAACCAACTTTTAATCTTCTTAAAGAATCATTTGTTGAAGAAACAAATGGGTTTATTACTTCATAATTTTTAAGTACGCCCATTACTGAAGCATAACCTAAAGTACTTAGGAAGTGGTTGTTATCTGAATTGAATAAGTTAACTCTTTTTCCACTCTTTAATTTTACAGCGATTCCAATATGAGTATGTTCACCACTGCCGGCTACATCATGAACAGGTTTTGCTAAAAAGTTAACATCTAAACCGTTAAGTCTAAAGGTTTCCTTTACTAAATTTCTAATGAATAACTCATTATCTGCACATTGAAGAGCATCAGAGTATTTCCAATCTATTTCAAGTTGTTCCATAATATGTGTAAGAGAACCAGCTTCGCCTATTTGAGCTTTTACTCCACCAACTTCTTTATGTCCCATCTCAGGCTCGAAACCATACTCCTGCATTAATAGAAGAGTTTGTTCAAGGGCTGTTCTAACATTTCCTTTAGTTTTACTCCAATATTGTTCTTTTAGTACTTGAGATGTAGAAAGTTCTTCTATATCAGCTTTATCATTAGGAGTTTTTACCCAAAATTCTAACTCGGTAGCAGATGTGAGCATTAAATTATCAATATCTTTATATTCAAAATCAAAAGAACTTAAAGCAGATGGATTTTCTTTAAGTAAATCAAGAAGAGTTGTTTTAAAAGTTTCAACAGATCTTTTTAGGATTGATCTTGAATCTACTGGAATTTTATCATGTAATAATGTACATGGAATTTTCAAGGTACCTATTGGTAATTGTGTTTCAGCATCAATGTTTTCATAATTATAATCAATGTACCAATTACAGTCAGCATCTGCAAGCATATCTAATTTAGCATTGTTTAGAGTTGCAATGCCGGGCAATACTACAGATGAACCATCAGTTTGAATAACACCATTTGAGAAACCACTAATATCATCTAAAAATATTTTCATTGGAATTCTCTCATCAGTGTCATTACCTGATAAGTCAATACCAACAAGGGAAACGAATTTCACCTCAGAGTGTGCAAGTAGGATGTCTTTAATGTCCTTTTCAGAATGTTTTTCTTTAGGAATTACATAAATTAATTTTTTCAAAATAATAGTCCTCCTTTAAATATATATTTAATTGTTAAAAAGTCACTGGAATGACTTAATTGACATTTTAATAAATAAAATTTTCAATAAAAATGTTTAAATTGTTTGTGATAATTTGCATACACATGGGTATGTAAAATGCATATTAATACAGAACTAAATTATAGTAGTAAATAAAATGATTTTATTACAAAAATGAAGCCGTGTCAATACAAAACATCATGAATTTTAATTAATTACGAAAAAAAGATACTATTTTGCAAGTTGATAAAAACACAAATTCATTAAAGAAACAAATTTTAAAAGCATTTATATTTTTGTATTACAATAATGTTCATTTTTAACTAATATTATATCACATATACATAGGGAAATGTGCTAAATGAATAATCATAGCAGTTATTGCAAGAATTGTATAATAATACTTGACAAATATTGATACGTTTATTCTTTAATATGATTGGAAAGCTTTAAATTAATAGTTTTAAATTCATATTAATTGTAAGAAAATTCAAAAACAAATTGACAACAAAAATCCATTATAATATAATGGTAAGAAGTTATATTAATTTATAATATATTTATATTAATAAATAATTATGACTAATTAAAAGCTTTGATTAGGAAAAGTATTTAAGCAAGTAACTTAAAGAGAGTGGGGAAAGGTGAAAACCCATAGTGAAGGTTTAAAGAAAATCACCTATGAGCTGAGAGCTGAAAGTTTAGTAAGCTTATCCGTATTTCTGCGTTAAAGAATAAAGTATAATTGTACTTGACTTTATATTTATGTTATAGGTGGTTTAGCGAATTTAACTTCGCCCTATTAAATAGGGCGGAGTTTTTATATTTAAAAATGTAGTTTCAATTAATATCTAATAAAGGTAAAAACAATTAAGATGAAAAGTTCTACATGTCTAATTAATTATTATCAAATAAAATTGAAAAAGGAGTTTTATTATGTATAAAAAAATTGATCCTTCTAAAAACTTTATGGACATAGAAAATGATGTACTTAAGTTTTGGAAAGAAAAAGATATCATTCAAAAGAATTTTGACTTAAATAAAGAGGGAGAGACCTTTACTTTCTATGATGGTCCACCAACAGCAAATGGTAAACCACATATAGGTCACGTTTTAACTAGAGTTATGAAGGATTTAATACCAAGATATAAGGTAATGAAGGGATATAATGTTCCAAGAAAAGCTGGATGGGATACTCATGGATTACCAGTAGAACTTGAAATAGAAAAGAAACTTGGAATTAATGGTAAGCCTGGCATAGAAGCATATGGAGTAGAAAAATTCGTTGAAGAATGTAAGGCTAGTGTTTTTAGTTACGTTAATATGTGGAAAGAAATGTCTGAGAGAGTAGGATACTGGGTTGATATGGATAACCCTTATGTAACTTATCATAATGATTATATTGAATCAGTTTGGTGGGCATTAAAACAAATGTGGGATAAAGATTTATTATACAAAGGTCATAAGGTAATGCCTTATTGCCCAAGATGTGGAACTTCTTTATCTTCTCATGAAGTAGCTCAAGGATATAAAGATGTAAAAGAAATGTCAGCATACGTAAAATTCAAAGTGAAAAATGAAGATAAATACATACTTGTATGGACTACAACTCCTTGGACACTTCCAAGTAATGTGGCACTTGCAGTTAATAAAAAATATGATTATGTTGAAGCCATTCAAGAAGGTGAAACTCTAATACTCTCAAGAGAGCTATTAGGTAAACTAGAAGGAGAGTATGAAGTAGTACGTGAATTTAAAGGAGAAGCTCTACTGGGCCTTGAATATGAGCAAATGTTTGATTTCTATACACCAAAAGAAAAAGCTTTCTATGTAGTTCATGGAGATTTTGTAACCCTTTCTGATGGTACAGGGATAGTTCATATTGCACCAGCATATGGTGAAGACGATAACTTACTTGGTAAGAAATATGATTTGCCACTTATTAACTTAGTTGATGTGGAAGGTAAGTTTGTTGACTGTGTTACTCCATGGAAAGGCATTTTTGTTAAAGATGCAGATGCTAAGATATTAGAATACTTAAAAGAAAATAATGTTTTATATAAAGCAGAGAAATTTGAACATTCATATCCACATTGCTGGAGATGTGATACACCACTTTTATATTATCCAAGAGAAAGCTGGTTTGTAAGAATGTCTTCTATGAGAGACAAACTCATAGAAAATAATAATAAGGTTAATTGGATGCCAGACAACGTTAGAACAGGCAGAATGGGTAAATTCCTTGAAGGCGTTATAGATTGGAGTATAAGTAGAACAAGGTATTGGGGAACTCCACTTCCAATATGGGAATGCGAATGCGGACATCGAGAACTTATAGGAAGCATAGCAGAACTTAATGAAAAAGGAATAGATGTACCGGATGGAATAGAACTTCATAAACCATATATAGATAATGTACACTTAAAGTGTCCTGAATGCGGAAAAACTATGACTAGGGTAGAAGAAGTTATAGATTGTTGGTTTGATTCAGGATCAATGCCATTTGCGCAACATCACTATCCATTTGAAAACAAAGAAGTATTTGAAGCTAACTTCCCAGCTCAATTTATTTCAGAGGCAGTTGATCAAACAAGAGGATGGTTCTATACATTACTTGCAATATCTACTACTGTATTTGATACAAACCCATTTGAAAACTGTATAGTACTTGGCCATGTATTAGATAAAAACGGACTTAAAATGTCTAAACATAAAGGTAATGTGTTAAGTCCATTTACGATTCTCGAAAATCAAGGAGCAGACGCACTTAGATGGTATTTCTATACAGCTAGTGCACCATGGTTACCATCAAGATTTTATGAGGGTGCAGTTATAGATGCACAAAGAAAGTTCATAGGAACACTTTGGAATGTATACTCATTCTACGTTTTATATGCTGATATTGATAATTTTGACCCAACTAAATATGAAAGCTTTAAATCAGTTAATATTATGGACAAATGGATGATGTCAAAATTAAATTCATTAGTGAAAGATATAGATGAACACTTAACTAACTATAGAATAACTCAAGGAGCACTTGAACTAGAAGACTTTATTGAGGAGCTTTCTAACTGGTATGTAAGACGTAATAGATCAAGATATTGGGTAGAGTCACTTACAGAAGATAAGATAGGCGCTTATATGACGCTATATAGAGTTATCACGACTTTTGCAAAAATATCTGCACCATTTATACCGTTTATAACAGAAGAACTATATCAGAACTTAGTAGTTGCTTTTGATAAAAATGCACCAGAGAGTATTCATTTATGTGCTTGGCCTGAATATAGAGAAGATCAAGTAGATAAGGCATTAGAAGAAGAAATGGATGTGGCTTATAGAACTGTTAAATTAGGAAGAAGTGCACGAAATGCTGCTAATATAAAAAATAGACAGCCACTTTCTAAGATGCTTGTTAGTTCTAAATCTCTTCCAGAATATTATGGACAGATAGTTAAAGAAGAACTTAACATTAAGGAAGTAGAGCTAGGCGCCGATATTTCTAAATACGTTAAATTCGAAATCAAACCTAATTTACCAGTACTTGGGAAACCGTATGGCAGATTAATACCTGGTATAAAAAAAGCTATTGGAGCTATGAACCAAATGGAACTTGCTCAAACTATAAATAAGGGTAATGTAGTTATTATCAACGTAAATGGAACTGAAATAGAATTAGATAGTGAAAAATTACTTGTTACAATGCAAGGACTTGAAGGATACGCTTTTGCTGGCGAAGGCGAAATGGGAGTAGTATTAATCACTCACATAACTGATGAGCTTAAAGAAGAAGGAAATGTACGTGAAATCTTAAGTAAAATTCAAAATATGAGAAAAGAAAGTGGTTTTGAAGTTGCTGATAAGATTAGAACATACGTATCTGGAAATGAAATGCTTCAGAATGTAATAGCTAAATTTGAAGATCAAATTAAAAAAGATACTTTATCTGTCGAAATTGTATATAACGAAGGCAGAGAATACAAAACAGTAAAGATAAATGGTGAAGACTTACAATTAGATTTAGTTAAGCTATAATTAATAATAGCAAAAGGGAGTATGTGGCAATTGTCACATACTCTATTTTTAACAAAGATAAAATTTGGGTATTATCTATAAAATCAGGAAATAAATAAGATAAGGCTACGATTAAGGAATATATTAACTGGCAATAATAAAAAGTATAGGTTAAGATTACTGTATTGGGACATACTTTAGTGTAAGTTCGTATTATAGCTTGAAATGAAAGGTTTTTATAAGTATAATGGTAAGATAAGAAAATAGTAGGAGTTGAGGAATATGGCTGCTTCAATAAAAGATGTTGCAAGAGAGGCGGGAGTTTCTATTGCCACAGTATCAAGAGTATTAAATGACATAGATGTTGTAAATGAAGACACCAAGAAAAAGGTAAAAGACGCTATAAAAAAATTATCATATAGGCCGAATATAGTTGCAAGAAGCTTAAAAACACAAAAATCTAGTACAATAGGAATAATTATACCGGATATATCCAATCAGTTTTACCCTGAAATAGTTAGGGGTTGCGAGGATGTAGCTAACATTTATAATTATAATATTATGCTTTGCAATGCAGATTTAGATGTAGAAAAAGAAATGGAATCTTTAAGAATACTTAAAGAAAAAATGATAGATGGAGTTATATATATGAGTAATTCCATAGAGAATAATGTTATAGATTTAATAAAAGAATTAGAAATGCCAGTGGTTCTTGTAGAGACTACTGATGCCCAGGGTATATTCCCTAGTGTTGCTATTGATAATGTAATGGCAGCAGCGGATGCAGTAAAATACTTAATAAACAAAGGTAACAAAAATGTTGCATATGTAGGGACTTCTATAGAAAAAGTCAATGCATTGTCTCAAAGATATACAGGCTATACAAAAGGACTTTCAGATATGGGAATAACTCTTAATAAAGATTTAGTTTACCATGGTGGAGTTAAAGCTAGAGACGGATATACAGGAATTAATGTTATATTAGATACGGGTGCCGAGGTGGATGCTGTATTCTGTGCTAGTGATGAAATAGCTATGGGAGTAATAAATGCATTAAGAGATAAATCTATTAATGTCCCAGAAAAGATAGATGTCATGGGTTTTGATGATATTTATTCAGCTTCAACATTTTATCCAAAGCTTACCACAGTATCTCAACCAATGTATGATATGGGTTCTGTTGGTATGAGAATGCTTATAAAATCTATAAACAATTTGGTAGTTGAGGAAAAACATTTTGTATTACCTTATAGAATAGTGGAGAGAGATTCTTGTAAATAAATATAAGTCTTATTAAAACTACTTAAGTTTTAATAAGACTTTTTACATTTTTAATAAATTGGAGGTATAAGCTTTGAATATTAATGAAAAAGTAGAAAAAATATTCTCATATTTACTCAGCATTAAAAATATGAATCAAAAAACTATAAGAAATATAAATGAATATGAAAAAGTATATTGGGAAAAAGAACTCCAAGATATTAGTGGATGTATTTTTAATATTGATGACAATAAAGATTACTGGTTAAGCATAGATGAGAGGGCGGAAAAATTATATAATCAGTTTCAAAAAACATATCTACAATTAGAAAAAAACAGTGAAGACCTAGAGATAATTTGGTCAAATGGAATACTAAGTTGGGAAAAAGAGGATAAAGAAATAATTCATCCTATCTTTACTACTAAAATGGAGATAAAATTTGATTCAAAGAAAAAAAGGTTCACTTTAAAACCATATAATAATCAAACAAATGTGGAACTTGAATTTTTAAATGAGTATTTAGAGGTAAACCTAGATAGTTTAATAAAAATTAGAAACAAAGCAAAAGATATGGCTTTGGATGTAAGAAATATTAAAATGGCTTCAAAAATATTTGAAGAGTTAGCTACGCTTTTAAATTCTTATACAAAAGATGTCTATATTGATGAGCTAAGTAGTGATTCTGACATATTAACTAAAACTAATATACAATTTTATAATGCACCTTGCATAATACTTAGAAAGGTTGACACAAGACTTTGGAATATGGAATTAAATGATGTATTGTCACAAGTAAGAGCAGGATTCCCTATTCCTAAAACTGTAGAGGCTATTGTCTCGGAAGAAGAAATAACGCAAGACGTTCAGACTTCTAATGAATGGAAGGAAGTAGGAGAAGATGTATTGTTTCCATTACCTGCAAATGAAGAGCAAATGGAAATAACTAAAAAACTTTCTGAAAACTTTGGCGTAGTTATACAGGGGCCACCAGGTACTGGTAAAAGCCATTCTATTGCTAATTTAATATGTCATCTTTTAGCCCATGGCAAAAGGGTATTAGTGACAAGTCAAACAGATAGGGCACTAAGGGTTTTGTCTAATAAAATACCAGAAGAGGTTAGAGCATTATGCATTAGCATACTAGGAAATGATACTAAGTCTCTGGAAGAATTGGATGAGTCTGTTAGAAAAATAACAGAAAGTTTATCAATGGACACTAAAGAATTGCGTAAGGAAATAAAACTTTTAAAATATAAACATAATAATTGTGTTGATACACAGAAAAGGTTATATAAAGAGCTAAAATGTATTGATGATAGAGAGAATGAAAAGGTAGAATACGCGGGTCAAAAGTATACACTAATGTATATGGCTAATTGGGTTAAAGATAATGAAGTTAATCATTCGTGGATAGTAGATAAGCTTGATTTTAATAAAGAAAATCTCTTAACTTCTGAAGAATTTAAAAGGCTAGTTACATTGTCATCTGTGATTACAAAGCAGCAAATAGATGAAATAGATAACATAGATAAATACATAGCGATACTTCCAAGAGAAGAAGAGTTATGTGATGATATTGAGGAACTAATTAAACTAGGGCAGCAAAAACATATTTATGAAGATGATATTAAGGACTTAAATAGTGTAAGTCCTATAGATTATGGAAATAGAAGATTACTTAAACTGGTAGATGATGCAATAGAAAAATTTGAAGGTTTTGAAAATAGCTGGTTAGGGAATGTTATGAAAGGTTATTATTCTAACATTGAGGCACAAGGTTTGTGGCAACAATTAGCACATAAAGGCAATGAATATATAAAAGAGATAAGTAAATTAAAACAAGAATTAAATAATCATAAATTGGAATTACCATCAATCATTGATATAAACAGATTTAAAAATGATTTTGCTATTATAGCAAAAACAATTAGCGAAAAAGGTAAACTAGGAGGTCTCTTTAAAATACTTCATGGGAATCTTAAATATATATTCGAGGGCTGCAAGGTAGATTATGAGTGTATAAATACAAGCGATCAAATAATTGTGGTTGATTTATATATAAAACTTCAGCTAGTAGAGAGGGAACTTAAAAATATTTGGAATAACACAGTAAAAGAATATGGTGGAAAACTTATCGATGATACAAATTCAAATTATGTAAGTGAAATAGTAGATGATATTAAAGAGATTTACGAAATTATTAATTGGGACAAAACCTTTAAAAATAACATAATTAATTTTTTACCAGATAAAAACCTGAATGGAAAGAATTTACCGAGTGATTCGTATTGGTATGATAAAGAAACGTATATTCATCTCAAAAATGGATTTGAGAGTTTAAAACATAGAAATAGATATAATAAATTGAATTTAAAAATGGAAGAAATAAAGACAACTTTTAATAAGGATGGTTGCTTAGGGAAATTACAAGATGCTATAAATATAAGAAGTTTAAAGGGCGTACAAGCTGTTTATATAGAGATCAGAGAACTAATGCAGATAGCCCATAATGCGTTAGAGTTAAAAGAATTATGTTATAAATTGAAAATGTGTTGCCCTCTATTACTTGAAAATATTATAAATGATGAAGATAAAACCATAGAAGATCTAGAGAGTTTAAGTTTTGAAAAGGCATGGACGTGGAGAAAATGGAATGACTATTTACAAAAATTAGAAGAGGTTGATATAGAAGCCCTAGAGAAAGATATTGCCCGGGAAAAAAGTAAAGAAAAGCAAATTATAAGAGATCTTGTTTCTAAAAGAAGTTGGTTTAATCAAATAGAGAGGACTACAGAGGTTCAGAAACGAAGTCTATTTACATGGATGGAAGCTATAAAAAGGATAGGTAAAGGTACAGGTACTCAGGCAGTAAAGTATAGAAAAATCGCACAAAAGGAAATGGATAATTGTAAGGATGTAATTCCTGTATGGATAATGCCAATAAATAGAGTTATGGAAAATTTGAAGCTAACAGATAACTTATTTGATGTGGTAATTGTAGATGAGAGTAGTCAAAGTGACATATCGGCTATAACCGTTTTAATGAGAGCTAAAAAGGCGATTATTGTAGGAGATGAAAAGCAAATAAGTCCTGAAGCAATTGGAAAAGATCATGCAATTGTTGAAACACTTATAAGTACTTATTTAGAGGATATTCCACATGCGGAGTGGTTTGATTTAAAGACAAGTTTGTATAATACTGCCCTTAGAGTATTTCCGAGCAGGTTATTATTAAAGGAACATTTTAGATGCGTACCAGAGATAATTGGATTTAGTAATGAATTGTGCTACTCCAATGAAATAATACCTTTAAGGCGAATAGAAGAAAAAGAAAAAGTCGGACCATTTATAGTAACATCTAAAGTAATAGGCGGATACAAGGATAAAACCAAGGCCTTAAATGTATTAGAGGCAGAGAAGATCGTAACACAGATATTAGAGTGCTGTAGCAATGAAAGGTATAAAGGCATGAGTATGGGAGTAATATCGCTTCTAGGAGACGTCCAAGCCGAATTAATACTAAGCATGTTAGTGGATAAACTCGGTATGGAGGAAATCTTGAAGCGAAGGCTTATATGTGGAGATGCATATTCATTCCAAGGTGATGAGAGAGATGTAATGTTCTTATCTATGCTTATTGCAAACAATGCCAAATTTGCAGCTTTAACTAAAGACTCTGATATAAGAAGATTTAATGTAGCAGCTAGCCGTGCTAGAAATCAAATGTGGTTATTTCACTCAGTAGATTTAGAGGACCTTAATGATAAGTGTGTTAGATATGCTTTATTAAAATATTGTATAGATGAGAATGAACCAAAAAAAGAGATTAAGCCTGAGAAACATTTATTATTAAATGATTTTGAAGAAAATATAGGAAGACATATAAAAGAAAATGGGTATAAGATTAAACCAAAAGTTAAAGTAGGAAAATATATTATAGATTTCGTTGTAGAAACAGACTTGTCTATACCTTCTAGCGATGATTTTTATAAGAAAATAGCAGTGAAATGTATTGGAATGACAGAGGACGAAGACTACGACTGGAAAAAACAGTATGAAATGCAGATGTGCCTCGAGAGAGTTGGATGGGAGTTTTATAAAATACGTGCTAGTGAATTTTATAGAAATCCTACATTAGTTATGGATAAGTTGATTGAAAAATTAAAAAATTAAAGTAGATAGGAATTTTAGTATTGCTTGAATTTTTATACTAATATTTGTTATATAGTTATAACCATAACAATATAATAATACTATAATTTTTTTAATAAGAGGGTGAGAAGAATGACTTGCAAATCTGGTATCACAATATGTATGATGTGGAAAAACAAAGAAGGCGAATCATTTAAAGTAGGAGAATTAAGTAAAAAAACTGGAAAGTATTATTTTAAATATGATATTAATGGTGTTGAAAGTGCTAAAGAATATGGATTTTGTCCATTGCCGTATTTCCCTAAAGTAGACGCAAAGTATTTTAGAGAAGAGCTATTTAGAACATTTTCTAATCGTCTACCAGGTCATGCTAAAAAGGATAAAACATCTATTTTAAAAGAGTATGGCCTTGAAAAATATGATGACTTCGAATTGTTAAAAAAAATCGGAGACAAAATGCTAAACGACAACATTGAATTTATTTCGCCTTTTGGTGAAGAAAAAACTGTTTTGGATGAAGAACACAACATTCATGAGGAAGAACATAGTGCTTTGGATGAAAAATAAATAAAAACGTTAAAGGCGTGTAAAATGAAAATATATTTTCCATTTTATACGCTTTTATTTTTTTGACATAAAAATTGTTCTCACAACATAGACATGTAATTCATAAAATAAAATGAGTAATAATTTGGGGTGGTATTTTGTTATACGTACTAATCTTAGCAGGTGGAAAAGGAACAAGACTTTACCCTCTATCTCGTGCCCAAAACCCAAAGCAGTTTTTAAATATTATTAATAATAAGAGCTTTTTAAGAAGCACTGTGGATAGAATAAAATGTTTGGTTAGCAATGAAAATATCTATGTAGTTACTAATGAAGAGTACTTTGATAAAATTTGTGAGGAACTTCCAGAGATTAAAAAAGAAAATATATTTGTAGAACCAAGTAACAAAGAGACCGCTACGTGTATTGGTCTATCTGCTGCAAAACTATTAAAACTAGACAAGGAAGCAACCATGATAGTACTACCTTCTGATCATTATATAGAAAATGAAAGGGAGTTTAAAGAAACAGTACTACAAGGAGTTGAAATTGCAAATAAAAAAAGAGGTCTAGTAACCATAGGGGTACAGCCCACAAGACCAGAGACTGGTTACGGTTATATAGAAATGGGCGATAGGGTAAATGCAGATATGCCTACATTTAGAGTAGAGCGATTTTTAGAAAAACCTAACTCAGAGGTAGCAAAGGATTTGCTTATAAAAGGTAATTTTCTTTGGAATAGTGGTATGTTTGTATGGAGAGCAGATGTGTATTTACGTGAAATGGAAAAGTATTTACCTAAGATGTATAAAAGATTAATGACCATCTATCAATCTTTAGAGACTGATGAGGAAAGCAATGTAATAAAAGAACAATATAATGAAATAGATGGGATATCAGTAGATTTTGGTATAATGCAGAAAACCAGAAAGGCATTTGTTATAAAATGCGATTTTGTATGGGATGATATAGGAACGTTTGCAGCACTTTCAAGATTTCTGAGTAATTTACGTGGTAACAATGTTTTGGGTAATACATTTATGGAAGAGAGCGAAAACTGCTCAGTATTTGGTAAAGATAGATTGATAATTGGATTTGGTATAAAGGATCTTATAATTGTTGATGCGGGAGATGTAATACTTGTAATGGACAAAAATAAGGATCAGGAGATTAAACATTTAGTTAATGAACTTAAAGAAAGTAAAGAAACTGAGAAATATATATAGAAAGGTTTTAATAAGCTCCACTTAAGGTGGTTAACCTTAGGTGGAGCTTTAATTTATACATAAATAAAATAGCCAAATTTTTGACGTTTTTCCATTCATTTATCATTATTATTCTGACTCTTGGATGAGTAAAAAGTAGTATAATTGGATAAATATTTTAATTAGAAAAAATAAATTAACTATTAGTTACTTTTTATGAACAAAAGATGAAAATGCTTCAATTGTTTAAATTATATAACTTTGATATCATTTAATTAATGAAGTCATAAGTTAATTAAATGTATAAATAAATGGAGGAGTTAATTTTATGAGAATAAGTGAGGTTATTAGAAGGTATAGAAAAAAAGAAAATCTTACTCAAGAGCAAGTTGCTAATTATTTAAATATAAGTGCACCAGCAGTAAACAAATGGGAAAGTGGAATATCATGCCCAGATATATCACTGTTAGCACCACTTGCACGTGTTTTAAAAACTGATGTTAATACTTTACTAGCATTTAATGAGGAATTAACAGATGTAGAAGTAAAAAAGCTTACAAAAGAGGTAGGTGAAATGGCATCAAAAGAGGGAATTCAAAAGGCTTTTGAAAAGGCTAATGATTTAATTAAAAAATATCCCAATTGTGATGAGTTGATATATTGGATATCAGTAGTATTAAGAATATATTTATTAGGGCCTCAAATTGAGGAAAAAGATAAATATGAAAGAAAAATCATTGTTTGGCTTGAACTTGTAGCAACAAGTAGTAAAGAAAAGACAGCTTCTATGGCAAAATTAGAATTATCAGCAATGTATAGGGCTAAAAAAGAGTATAAAAAAGCTCAAGAATTATTAGATAAAATTCCGGAAATAGAGGTGGATAAAAAATTTCAACAGGCATTATTATTTGAAAGTAGCGAAAAAATTGATGAGGCTTATGGCGCCTATGAAGGCATATTAAGGAAAAATGCTCATGAAACATTTGCTACTTTAGTTTGTATAATGCTGCTGTTATACAAAGAAAAGAAATTTAGTGAAGCAGAAGAATACATAGAACGTGCTAAAAAGGTTGCTGATGTATTTGATTTAGGAGCATACCATAAATATTCATTAGATTTATGGTATGCAAAAGAAAAACAAGATAAAGAAAAAGCTATTGAAATGATTATAAATATGGTAAATGAAGCAAGTAGCATAGATGGTTTTATGAAGTCAAAACTATATAAGCATATAAAATTTAATGTCACCAACAGTTGGGACAAAGATAAATATGAAAGAACAGTAAAAGGGGCATTTAAAATAGATAAAACCCTTGATTTTGTCAAAGATGATCCCAGGATAAAATTTCTATTGGACTAAGACTAATTTTCTTATATTTCGTTGTAAACATTCAGAATACAAATTATATATTAATGTTTTGAATGTAACACAACGTTACATTGAATGTCATATTGTAAATGTTATATTTCATGTGAAAGTATGTCAATATAAAAAGGTGGTACATAAATAAAAGTCTACATGGAAAAAGTATGGTCTGAGCAAAAATCGGGTGATATATATAGAACCTTTACAGCAGATTTTGAGAGCACTGTTCCAAGCGAATATACGAAAAATGGCAAAGTACATTTATTCTTTGTCATTAAATTTAATTGCATTAAGCATAAAAAATATTTGCTTCCAGATGGCAAAGAATTTTTTAAGATGGACTTCAAACAATGAATATATTTATTTTAAGACAAACTTATAAAAAATCGTATAGTAATGATTTGAAAATGTAAAGGGGAGAATTAATTTGAAAACAATTGGTTTAATAGGTGGAATGAGTTGGGAATCATCACTTGAATATTACAGAATTATAAATGAAACTATCAAATTAAAATTAGGAGGACTTCATTCGGCACAATGCTTAATGTATTCAGTAGATTTCGAAGAAATAGAAGTATTACAACATGAAAATAAGTGGGATGAATTAACTAATATTATGGTCAATGCTGCTGAAAAGCTTAAAAATGGCGGTGCTGATTTTATTATAATATGTACTAATACAATGCATAAAATGGCAAGTGATATAGAGAACAAGGTAGGAATAAAAGTTTTGCATATAGCCGAAGTAACAGGTGAAAAAATAATTGAAAAGGGAATGAAAAAGGTTGGATTACTTGGAACTAAATTTACTATGGAACAAGATTTTTATAAACAGGTGTTAAAGGAAAAATGTAATATTGATGTGGTTATTCCAGATGAAAATGAGAGAGAAATCGTTCATGAAATTATTTATAATGAATTATGTAAGGGCATAATAAATGAGGTCTCAAAGAAAAAATATATAAATATTATAAATAATTTAGCATTAAGAGGTGCTGAGGGAGTAGTTCTAGGGTGTACAGAAATACCGTTATTGATAAAGCAAGAAGATGTTAATATACCAGTTTTTGATACAACAACAATACATGCTATCTCTGCGGTTGAATTTGCTTTAGATAAATAGTCTGAAAATCGTTATGATAGTACAGATAAACCTTTGAAAATGATTGGGTTAATTATTTAAGCATAAAAAATAGTAGATTGATAATATCCTTTATAGCACCAACCACCATAAATTGCATTATGATGCTAAATAAAAGTAAAGCAAAAATCATTTATATAATCTGCATGAATGAGGAGTGGAATTATGTTAACGCACATTGGTACTATGCAAATTAAGACAGAAAGGTTACTTTTAAGAAAGTTTGAATATACAGATGATAAAAATATGTTAAAGCATTGGGTTAGTGACCCTGAAATTCAATTAATGTATTCTGAACCAGTTTATACAACGATGCAGGAGGTTAAAGAACTGCTTAATAAATATATAAGTGCTTATGAGAAAAATGACTGTTATAGATGGGCTATTGTACTTAAGGAAACAGGAGAATGTATAGGGCAGATTGCATATTTCTTAGTAGATAGCAATAATCATTTTGCAGAAATTGAATACTGCATTGGAAGTTGTTTTCAAAGAAAAGGTTTTGCAACTGAAGCTACAAAATCTGTTATTCAATATGGATTTGATAAAATAAATTTGCATAAGGTGCAGATATGTCATAAATCCATAAATATTCCTTCTCGGAATGTCATTGAAAAATGTGGATTTGTTTATGAAGGAACATTACGAGATTTCTTTTATATGGATGGACAATATGTAGACAGGCTATATTACTCAATTTTGAAAGATAAAATTAGGTGTAAAGATTAGCATTATAAAAGGATTCGATAAAAATACTTTAGAGATAAATGAAAATAAATGACTTCATTGCTTTTGTTGCGTTAAGAAATGTCAATGCGACATATGAACAATATAAACAACTCAATAAATAGTAATTTCGGGAGGCATTTTTATGATAGAAAGAGAAGAAATTTTTGCTTATGTAAAGGAAAAATTTAATACAGAACCAGACTATCCTTGGTTTAAGTATCCAGATTATGCGGTACTTAGACATGATGGTGGCGGCAAATGGTACGGACTAATTATGAGTGTACCAAGAATTAAATTAGGTTTAACCGGAACAGGAAGTGCTGAGATATTAGACTTAAAGTGTGACCCAGCAATAAACAGTTTATTAAGAGGTCAACAAGGGATTTTACCTGCATACCATATGAATAAAGAACACTGGATTACAATTGTTTTGGATAGCTCTTTTCCTAAAGAGGAAATCTACAATTTAATTAATTTGAGTTATGATTTGACAAAATAGAAATTACTGAACAAAAATAAAATATAATTCACAAATTCCAATTTGTAGGAGGGTTGCTATAGTATAATTTTAGATTCTTGAGTTAGGTCGTATCTTTCATTTATTGTTCAGCAACTACTAAAAATAATAACTACAAAGTTTATTATCTAGGAATGTATTTTAAACATTACCGAATCGAAAATCGCTATCAAAATAAGAAAGGCCACGTGATGGATACCTAATTCTATCTTGTGGCTTATTTTATTATATATGTTGGCGGTACCATATAATCTGATTTAGTGAGATTATATTAAAAAAGCTTAAGAGAAGACATAATTAAATCTTTGTTTGCTTATGTATCATTTAATTTAGTATATTTTAAAAAAAGTTGCACATATACCCTTAAAGTGTATAATTACACTTTAAGGGTATATTCATACTGGACATATAAAATACAGTAAATATTAAAAACTAATTGAAAGGTGATGCATCTATGACAAGGATTGAATTTATAAAAAAAGTGGATGAGAAAGTAAAGCTTATAAGAACCGAAAAAGGATATACACAAGATAAAATGGCAGAAATACTCGGAATTTCTAAAAAAACACTAGTGCAAGCGGAAAAAGAAAGAAGTAGTTTGGGGTGGGCCGTTGCGATTGCAGTATGCGTTATTTTTAGAGATAGCGAGATATTGGAATTAACTTTTGGAGGAGATGTTGAAGACATTATTCATTCATTATCATTTCCCAATAACGATAAAAAATATATTCCAACACTTGGTGGGAGAATATGGTGGAAAGATATAGAAATTAAAAATGGTTTCACAGTTCAACAAAATATGCTATCAAAGCATTACAGAATTTTGGCTAACAATCATAGAAGAATATGCTTTTCTTTTGAACTTGAATATATAAATAAAAGGCTTAAGGAGCTTACCGAATAATATTAATAAATTATTTAATTGAATTTTATAAACATAAAAATAAGGGAGGTTATAAAATGGAAGTCAAGAGAAGTTTAATAACTATTTTATCTAGTACAACCGTTATTTTATCTATTATAACATTTATTATATGTATAATTTTGAATTTTTCTGAGTTCAAAATGGGGAGTTTAGCAACAATGAAAAATGCGATTGTCACATTTTCATATATAGTCATTTGGATTCTCGTTTTAATAATTGGAATAATAAATAAGAATAATGGAATTGTATTCTTCTGTGTTTTGGATTATTACACTAATCACCGCTATAGCACTGGCATATCATTCTATTACAGGGAATTTGGCTTTTGGGGCAGGTATTTTTGTGCTTTTCTTTAGTGGTCAATGGTATGGACTTGGGTTTTTTATTAGGAGTATTCTATATCAGTCTATCATAATTGCACTCATATCTTTAGTTATGTTAATTATTACTGTTATATCGGTTAAACATACTAAATTGGAATAATCACAGTTTTCATTTTTCAATGGAGTATCAAGCTCAAGTAAGCCTTCACCAATTCCATCCACAGTAATTGTAATACGGTCAACTCCTACACTAAGATGTGGTCCAACATATGGGATTACCTCCATTTTAATTATAAAAAGAAATGTACGATAACCATTAGGTCTTTCAACACTTAAAATATCAATAGCCCAAGCGTCAACTTCTATATTGAGTACCAAACTAAACTGAGATAACTATACAGCTTTTTCGAAGTTGAATTATTATAGACGATTTGGTATAATATCTCATACATAAATCTATGTATTTTATGGAATTAAACAGAAGCCATTGTGGGACATGTAAAGCCTAAAACATCAAAGCGAAAAGGTATATAGTCTATTATTTATAAAAAATTATAATGAAAGGAGAAGTTATTATGTTTGAAGAGCTTAATAGGGAACTTATAAATGTAAAAGAAAAATTGCTTAAAAAAAGAAAACTTAAAAATTCAGTTAATCTGACCAGTGAGGAGTTGCAAAAGGAAACAGATAGGAAGGTACAGCTCAAAAAAATTCTTAAAGATGAGGATAATGATGTAAAAAGACTTGAATCAAAAGGTATTACAAGTTTATTTTATTCAATACTAGGTAGTAAACATGAACAACTTGAAAAGGAGAAGCGAGAGATGCTTTCTGCAATGCTGAAATATGATGATTGTTGTAAATCAGTTTTAGAATTAGAGAGAGAACTTGCGTTATATAAAGCATCATTAAAAGAATTAGTTGGGGTAGAAGGTGAATATGAGACTGTATTAAAGCACAAAGAAGAGCTTATAATGCAATTAAATGATGATAAATCTCAAAAGCTACTTCAACTTATAGACAACCTCTCTGATCTTAAAACACAGAATAAAGAACTGAAGGAAGCAATTGAGGCGGGTGATGCTGTACAAATTGAACTGGGACGTGTAATAGATTCTCTTGAAAGTGCGAAAGGTTGGGGAACATGGGACATACTAGGCGGCGGGCTACTAGCCACGGCAGCTAAGCACTCGCATATTGATCAAGCTAAGGAATATGCCCATAGTGTAAAAGGAGCATTAGTAAGATTCCAAAATGAATTATCTGATGTAAGATTAACAATGAATATAGATATAAATATAGGGTCTTTTGAAACATTTGCAGATTATTTTTTCGATGGTCTTATATCTGATTGGGTTGTACAATCAGGAATTCATGAGTCGTTAGATGGCGTACAGAGTGTTAGAGCTAACGTAGAGAACGTAATGGATTCACTGAAAGAAAAATTTAATAGTACACAAAATGACTTGCTTATAACAGAAAAAAATTTAAAATCACTTGTCGAACAAGCGTAAATTAAACTTAAACATGAGGCCTCGCTAATAATATCAATGCTAGATTTTGGAAATTGATTGAACACTAAATATCTATAAGGTATAATAAAACATATATTATAGCGGTGAGGGGTGAAAAAAATGACAGATAAACAAAAATTAATAATTTTATTAGATGATTTTGAATTAGGATACACCGATGAAGATAATAACATTGTACTTAAGGAAGGCAATGAGAACGTAATAGGTCGTGGCGGATATGGGGCTACATTCATATTTGAAAAAGACAATTCTTTTGATGCATTAAAAATTCATAAAGAATAAGAAGCTGAAAGGCTTCTTTATTTTCTATTCATAATGACCTCTTTATAAAATTAGTCTCTATAACTATTATAGGTAACAGTTTCAATCGTATATGTCTGAAAACTCTATCTGCAGCCTCTCTAGATCGCTTACTCTAGCTATATTTGAATCTGAAATAATCGTTTTATTCTCTGGTAAACCTGTCTCAGGAAGATCTATTATAAATTCACTGCCACTACAATATTGGCTCTCAACCCTAATTGTTCCTCCATGCATTTCAACAAGAGATTTTACAAGCGAAAGACCGATGCCACTCCCCTCTCTATCTCTTGAAAGAGATTTATCTACCTGTACAAACCTTTCGAAAATAGACGATTTCATATCAGTGGGAATTCCAACACCTGTGTCCTTTACAGATACCGATATACCCCAATCTTTCTCTACAATGCTCACAAATATATTTCCTCCTATGGGAGTGAATTTTATTGCATTGGAAAGAACATTTAATATTATTCTTTCGATTTTATCTGCATCACAAACCATTGTTTTATCTTCAATGTCAGTATCAAAAACAAGCTCCAACCCTTTATGTTCAGCGTAAGCGGTTACGGACAGCGTTATGTCTTCAATAATAGCTACAATATTTTCGTTTTTTAATCTAAGATTGAAATATCCTGCATCAATTTTGGTAATATCGATTAAATTGTTTACTAACCTTAACAATCTATAACTATTTTGCTTCATTATTTTATAATATTTTTTTACTTTCATTTCATTTTCAACGTTAGGGTGATTTATTTCATCCAAATTTAGTAATTGCAATGCGCTAAGAAGTACATTTATCGGTGTCCTAAGTTCATGTGAGATATTGCAAAAAAAATCATTCCTTAACTTGTCATATTCCATTGCATCATTTATCAGCTTATTTTGATCGGCAATTTTCAATTTAAGATTTTCAGAGTTTTTACGTTCTGAAATATTTCTTACCACACTAAGTATGCACCAATTGCCTTCATATTTAATAGCACCAGAATATATTTCAACATCTATAATACAGCCATTGTATTTTATAAATTTTTCCTCAATTAAAGGTGCTGATACTTTATTATCTAGTATATTTTTAAATCTTTTAAGTACAATTTCACGATATTCATTGGGGACAACATCGAATACGCTTTTACCTAGAATATCTCTAAAATCATTAAGACTCACCAAGGTCTCTACGGCTTTATTTACAAATATTGCTTTATAATTTGAATTTATAATATATACTCCCTCATGAATGCTATTTAGAATGTATGAAAGTTGCTGTTTGGCTGACGTATGATCGACAAACTGCATATTTTTGTTCGCAAGTAGCAAAGTTGAGTTCCTTTTTTCACATTCAAAACGCCATTCGAGAATGCTTTTTTCTATAAACATACTAAAAAAATCTAATCCCACAAAAATGTAATCATAAGGAACATTTACATATTCTGAAAATTTATGGAGGTTTTCTAAACTATCATCGCAAACGCCTGTATCTAGTAATCTAATTTTCACTTGGTTTTTATCAAAACCTAAAATTTCAATGTTTTTTTCCCAATCTCTAAGCCAACCTGGTGTAACAAGATATGTTTTTTCACTTGCAAAATGAGCAATTATATCTTTATTAGTAAATAATTCAAAGCAGTATTCAAGTCTATGTATTTTACACTTTTCACTATCAATCACCATCTTATTTAACTTTGTGCAGCATTTAGCACCAATAATAATTATTTTATTACAGGTTACTTGAAAACTTTTAATTGCTTCTAACTGCTCATTTTCTCCGACATTACAATAGATACACGCTGGCGTAAATTCTAAAATTTCTACATTTTTAATATTATTATTCTTTATTATAAATTTAAGTTCTTCAGAAAAAAATTTACAAATAATTATGCCTAATTTTTCATTCATAGTTTATTTCACCCATTCTAAAATATATTTACCTTCTTTATAACATTCCTTTATTATACCTTACAAGCCATATAATGTATTGAATATTGCTATATTTATTTTTGGCAAATATATAAAATATTCACACCAACGCATGAAAGGAATTATGCTTTATAAGTAATATTCATATTATAGTTACAAAACACACGAAAGTAACATGTTGTTGACACATTACTGACATAAGAGGTGCCTATAATAAATGTATAGACATTAACAAAAAAATAAATTAGTGAGGAGCAAATAATATGAAAAGTGTAGCTTTAAGAACTAAAATAATAACTGGAATAATAACAGGAGGCATGCTTTTATCCTCTGTTAGTCTAGCTTTTGCAACAGGTATTAAATCAACAAAGACTGATGTGAAAACACCTTCAAAAATTGAGTTTAAACAACCTAAAGCTGAATTAGAATCAACACTAAAATTGGGTGTTAGCACAGGGATCATTACACAGACTGAAAGTGACAAAATTTTAGCATATGAAAATAGTAAAACTGCAGATAAAACAATGAAAATTAACATATATAAAGACTTGGTTGATAACAATATCTTGACTCAGGCTAAGGCTGATGCACTAAAAGCTAGTGAGCAGGTTCAAAGGAATGCGCAGATACAAAAGAATTTAGATACTAAATTAGCAAAACTCGTAACTGATGGAACAATAACTCAGGATCAATCAGATAAAATTAAAGCAGCTATAATTTCCGAGGAAGCTGCAAACAAAGTAGAAAAGGAAAAGACTAAAACTATGACTGAGGCAGAACGAAAGGCATATATGGATAGCAATAAGACTACTCATATAAGTGCTTTAAAAGCTCTTGTAGATGCAGGAACTATAACACAGGCTCAAGCTGATAAAGTGGGACCTGTTGGTGCAATAGGTGGTCCCGGTAAACACGGAAAAGATATGAAAGGCGGATTTAAACTAGAATCAACACTTAAGTTAGGTGTTAGTTCAAATATTATTACGCAGAGCGAAAGTGATAAAGTTTTAGCATATGAAAAGACTAAAACCACAGATAATAAAATAAAAACTGATGTATATAAAGACTTAGTTGATAACAACATATTGACTCAGGCAAAGGTTGATGCTCTAAAAGCTGCTGAAAAGGCCCAAATGGATAGTCAGAGGCAAGCGAAGATAGATACTAATTTAGCAAAACTCGTAACTGATAAAACTATAACTCAGGATCAATCAGATAAAATTAAAGCAGCTATAGTTACGCAGGAAGCTGCAAACACAGCAGCAATGGAAAAGACTAAAACTATGACTGTTGCAGAGCGCAAATCGTATATGGATAGTAAAAAGGGTACTCATATAAGTGCTTTGAAAGCTCTTGTAGATGCAGGAACTATAACACAGGCTCAAGCTGATAAAGTAGTCCCTAGTGCTAACAATCATATGGCAGGTCTAAAGATTAAATAGTTAAATTTCAAAATTAAGGTATAAGTAAAAGGAGCATACAACGGGAAACCTGAGTGTGCTTTTTTCTTTAATTTCCATAAGAATTACTATTTTGATAAATGATGGGTATGCTCTATGATGTTGCAAAATATCTTTACAAAACTGTATATAAGCTATATAATAAGCATTAAATGAAATTTGAATACATATAACATTCATATATTCTAGAATTATATGCAGTGGCTAAAGATGCAAATAAGGAAGGACTAAGAAGGGGGAGAATAAGTGAATAAGTTTAAATTAACAAATAATAATGAGTCTAAGATTGCAACAAATAATTTTAAGTTAGTGAATGAAAAGCAGCCTATGTTGTTTAAAGATATATTCCCATACTCAGAAATTCCTAAGGTTGTTTTTGGAGGTCAGCAGATTCCAATCTCTATACCTGATGATATTTGGATTACGGATACTACATTCAGAGATGGTCAACAGTCTATGGATACTTATACCGAAAAGCAAATAGTTAAAATATTTGATTATTTACACAAACTTGACAATAATTCGGGTATAATTAGACAAACAGAGTTCTTTTTATATACTGAGAAAGATAGAAATGCTGCTAGAAAATGTTTAGAAAGAGGATATGAATTTCCAGAGGTAACATCATGGATAAGAGCTAATAAAGAAGACTTTAAGCTTGTTAAAGATATGGGACTTAAGGAAACGGGAATGCTTATGTCCTGTTCTGATTATCATATATTCAAAAAGCTCAATAAAACAAGGCAAGAGGCAATGGACTTGTATGTTTCATTAGTAGAAGAAGCATTAGAAAATGGAATAATTCCAAGATGTCATCTTGAAGATATAACTAGAGCTGATTTCTTTGGGTTTGTTATACCGCTAGTGCAAAGACTTATGGAACTATCTAAGAAATCTGGTATTAAGATAAAAATTAGGGCATGTGATACATTAGGACTTGGATTGCCATACTCCGGTACGGAATTACCAAGGAGTGTACCACAGATCATTAATGGATTAATAAAGTATGGTGGAGTGCCTTCAGAATATCTTGAATGGCATGGACATAATGATTTTTATAATGTAGTTTCCAATGCTACTACAGCATGGCTTCATGGATGCTCTGCAATAAACACCTCACTTTTCGGTATTGGTGAGAGAACGGGTAATTGTCCACTTGAAGCAATGATTGTAGAATATGGTCAAATAAGAGGAAATGTAAAAAATATGAATCTTAAGCTTATAAGTGAAATTGGACAATATTTTGAAGGTGAGTTTAAATATAGTATTCCACCTAGGACACCTTATGTGGGTAGTGAATTTAATGTTACAAGAGCGGGTATACATGCAGATGGAATATTAAAGGATGAAGAAATATACAATATTTTTGATACTGAAAAAATATTAGGTAGGCCAATTATTGTGGCAGTTAACGAACACTCGGGGCATGCAGGTATTGCGGCTTGGGTTAATACTTATTATAGATTAAAAGATTTAGATAAAATTGATAAAAAAGATGAAAGAATTAATGTTATAAAAGATTGGGTAGATAAGCAATATGAGACTGGAAGAAGCACTGTAATGAAAAGTGAAGAATTAGAATTAATTACAAAAAAAATCATTCCACAATTAAGTACAAAAAAACATAACACTGAAGAATTTTGATATATGTTAAAGATTATAGTTTATATTTAAAAAATGGAGGGATATTATGTCATATACTGCTGCGCAAAAAATAATTAAAGCTCATTTGGTTAAGGGCGAAATGATTACAGATACTGAGATTGCAATTAAGATAGATCAAACCTTAACTCAAGATTCTACAGGTACAATGGCTTATCTACAATTTGAAGCTATGGGAATCGATAAAGTTCAAACTAAAAAATCTGTTGCTTATATAGACCATAACATATTACAAACTGGTCCTGAGAATGCAGATGATCATTTATATATACAGACTGTTGCAAAAAAACATGGCATATATTTTTCTAAACCAGGTAATGGTATTTGTCATCAAGTCCACTTAGAAAGATTTGGGGTTCCAGGAGAAACTTTACTTGGTTCAGATAGTCATACTCCAACTGGCGGCGGAATAGGAATGCTAGCTATTGGAGCAGGAGGATTAGATGTAGCTGTTGCAATGGGTGGCGGGGAATATTATATAACAATGCCTAAAATTGTAAAGGTTAATTTATCAGGAAAGCTTAGCCCTTGGGTTGCAGCTAAAGATATAATACTTGAAGTATTAAGACGTTTAACAGTTAAGGGTGGAGTTAATAAAATATTTGAATATGCAGGAGATGGATTAAAAACTCTAAGCGTACCAGATAGGGCAACGATCACAAATATGGGTGCAGAGCTTGGCGCTACAACTTCAATTTTCCCTAGTGATGACATAACATATAAATTTTTAAAAGCGCAACATAGAGAAAAAGATTTTGTAGAGCTTAAAGCGGACGATGGAGCAGTATATGATGAGACGGTTGAAATAGATTTAAGTAAAATAGAACCGCTTGTTGCTTGTCCTCATAGCCCAGATAAAGTAGTTCTTGTATCATCACTAAAGGATATAAAGGTAGATCAAGTATTAATAGGAAGCTGCACTAATTCATCTTATGTTGATATGATGAAAGTGTCAAAAATACTTTTAGGTAAAACTATACCTGAGGATATGTCTCTTGCTATTGCGCCAGGTTCAAAACAAGTTTTAAATATGTTATCTAAAAACGGTGGACTTGGAGATATGATTGACGCCGGTGCAAGAATACTCGAAAGTGCATGTGGTCCATGTATAGGAATGGGTCAAGCGCCTTCAACTGGTGCAGTGTCACTTAGAACATTTAATAGAAACTTCAAAGGTAGATCTGGTACAACATCTGCTAATGTTTATATTGTGAGCCCGGAAGTTGCAGTTGCGTCTGCACTTAAAGGGTATATAACAGATCCTAGAGAACTTGGGGAAGCTGTTAAAGTAGATATGCCAGAAGAATTTGTTATTAATGATAATTTAATAATAAGCCCAGCGGAAGATGGAAAAGATATAATAGTTAAAAGAGGCCCAAATATAAAGCCATTCCCTAAAGCGAAAGAGTTAATAGGAAATGTTACAGGTAAAGTTCTAACTAAATTAGGGGATAATATTACAACGGATGATATAATGCCATCTAATGCAAAATTACTTCCATTTAGATCTAACATTCCATATCTTGCAGAGTTTTGTTTAACACCTAGCGATGCGGAATTTCCAGCAAAAGCTAAAAAATATGATGGTGGAATAATAGTTGCAGGTTCAAACTATGGTCAAGGATCAAGCCGTGAACATGCAGCACTTGCACCACTATATTTAGGCGTTAAGGTTGTTCTTACAAAATCTTTTGCAAGAATTCATAAAGCTAATTTAATTAATAATGCTATAATTCCATTGGTATTTAAGGACGTTAAAGATTATGAAAATATAGATATGATGGATGAATTAGTCATTGAAGATGCAGCAAATCAGATAAAAAAAGGTCTCGTTATTGTAAAAAACATAACAAAAGGATCAGAGTATGAAACTCTTCCTGAAGTAACTCAAAGAGAAAAAGAGATGCTTATACACGGTGGATTAATAAATCTTATGAAAAATAAGAAAAAGGTAGGTGCCTAGAGGAATGAAACATAACATTACACTTATACCAGGAGACGGAATTGGACCAGAAGTAACCACAGCTACCGTTAAAATACTAGAAAAAAGCGGAGTTGAAATCAATTGGGAAATAGTACGTATGGGCGCAGAAGTTATAGAAGAGTTTGGTACTCCTATGCCACCTTACGTTTTAGAGAGCATTAAAAAGAATAAGGTTGCACTTAAAGGACCCGTAACTACACCTGTAGGTAAGGGATTTAAAAGTGTTAATGTCACATTAAGACAGGAATTAAATCTTTATGCAAATATTAGGCCAATAAGGACATTTGAAGGGGTTCCTTCAAGATTTGAAAATGTTGATTTAATAATAGTAAGAGAAAATAGTGAGGATTTATATGCGGGTATAGAGCATATGATTACAGAGGATATTGCTGAGAGCATAAAGATAATAAGTAAAAAGGCTAGTGATAGAATTGTAGAATATGCTTTTAAAATAGCAAAAGAGCAAAATAGAAAAGAAGTTATAGCTGTTCATAAAGCAAATATTATGAAACTTTCTGATGGATTGTTTTTAAGATGCGCAAGAAATGTTGCACAGACTCACAAGGATATTGCCTTTGGAGATGTTATAGTTGATGCTATGAGCATGAAACTTGTTATGAATCCAGAGAAATATGATGTACTTGTAATGCCTAATTTATATGGAGATATACTCTCCGATATGGCAGCAGGCCTAGTTGGAGGCTTAGGACTAGTGCCAGGAGCAAACATTGGCGAAGAAGGTGCAGTGTTTGAACCAGCTCATGGATCTGCTCCAGATATAGCCGGGCAGAACATAGCAAATCCAACTGCTTGTATTTTATCATCAGTTATGATGCTAAGATATATAGGAGAAGCGAAGGCTGCAAATAAAATAGAACAAGCTGTAGAAGCTGTTCTTAAAGAAGGAAAACATTTAACTTGCGATTTAGGTGGTAAAACTGGAACAATTGAGTTTACGCAAGTTGTAATTGATAAAATGCTAGAACAAACTAATTAATAGTTGTAAATTTTAATATGTAAAAATAACTCATGAGCAGATTGCTTATGAGTTATTTTTTTGGGGAAACTATAGGGTGTTATGATGTATAATGACTATAAGAAAGTTTAAAATGTATATGGATATTTGTAGATAGATATATAGATAGATATATAGATATATAGATAAATGTAAACATATAATAAATGTAAACATATATCTACATTTTATAATGAAAGGATAAAGAGTTATTATGAGAATAAATAAACTTCTTAGTAATTATGGTATTTGCTCAAGAACCGGAGCAAATAAACTTATTGAGGAAAATAGAATAATTGTAAATGGAAAGTTATGTACTCCTGGTCAGTGGGTAGAGGAAGAGGATAATATTCTTCTTGATAATAAGAATGTTTTGATGAGAGATAAAATTTATATTGCACTTAATAAACCAGTTGGAATTACATGCACTGCAGAAAAAACAGTAGCTAGCAATATAATTGATTTCATGAACTACCCAGAGTACATATTTCCAGTTGGTAGATTAGATAAGTCATCCCAGGGTCTAATACTTATGACTAATGATGGTGAACTTGCAAATAATATTTTAGAATCTAAAAATGAACATGAGAAGGAATATATAGTAACTGTGAATAAGCCATATGATGACATTTTCATTGAAGGAATGTCAAAAGGAGTTCAAATTTGTGGTGTTAACACAAGACCATGCAAAGTTAGTAAAATATCAGAGAACACCTTTGGTATTATTCTAACGCAAGGATTAAATAAACAAATTCGCAGAATGAGTAAAACTTTTGGATATATAGTTGTAAGACTAGAACGTATTCGAATTGTTGATATAAAAGTTGATGGGATAGAGACAGGCAAGTGGCGTTACCTCACAGAGAAAGAGGTAATAGAATTAAGGAATAGTTAAAAAGACACCTTAGCTTCAATACTAAGGCATCCTTATTTTCTATGAAAGTTATATAATTATTTAGTTTCAAAAGTTAAGCAGTCAGTCTCAGAGTACAGATTAACATTTTCACCATTAACTTCTATAGATTTAGCACTACACAGTTCATTGGAGTTATATATGCAAGTGCCTACATTACAAGAAACTACATCGCACCCATTACTATTAGAATGTACGATATTTGTAAGATCGCTATAGACTATACTATCTAAAAAAGTAGCACAACAAGTGTCAGAGTCTTTTCTAGCATTTTTTCCACCAACGTTTATGATATTAGCGTAACATATGTTTTCGTCATTATGGGAACAATTTAAAACACCACAGTTAATTTTTGACATGAGATCTCCTCCTTAATATATCTACTAAGAAGTTTAACCTAAAAGGTAAGAAAATATTTATAATAAAAAAATTAATTTTATTTTAAAATAATATTTAATTTTTTATTGTAAATTCAGTAATTTAGTCAGCGAGTGTGTTATAATTAAAATAATGTAGTAAAATAAACATGTGTGTTATCGAGAAAAATGAGTTGCTATTAAAAAAATTAGGGAAATATTAAAATTATATATGATTTTAAATCCCGTATAAGGCATATTAAAAAAATAGGCTAGCATGCTGACTGGTTATTTTTTGATGATGCCTAAATTGAAGAAAGAGGTGTCCTATCATAAAAAACGAAAATGAAATTAAAAAAGAAACCATTAAAGTTGAAAATAAAAAAGAAACTCCAAAAGTAGAAGTTAAATTAAACAAATACCAGACTCTAGAGGATATAACATTTTTAAAAATACTTAAAAAAGATGGCACAACCATTGATTGTAAAATAGATACTGAAGATTTACAAAGAGTATTAGAAAAAGGTCGTTGGTTCGCAGAGTGGAATAAAGATTTTAATAATTTCTTAGCACAAAATCTAGGTAGTTATTATATCGAAGAAAAGAAATATAGAAGAAAACAAAGTTTGCAATCATTTATATTAGAAGTTCATCCAAAAGCACCTGTAAGACATATTAATGGGGATACTCTAGATAATAGAAAAGCCAACTTAGAAGTATATGATCAAAACACAATGAATAGTTATGAAGGAATAGATGAAGAGTCTGTTGCTGTAATATTAAGAGACAGATACGGTAAAGAGAAAGCAAGAACAATAATTGATAAAGAAGATTTAAATAGAGTAATTAACAATGGTTATACATGGGTTCTATTTAAAAAAGACACAGAGCCTTATGCTGTAGCAAATACTCCAGAAGGAAAAATATATTTGAATAGATTTATAATGAGTACAACAGAAGATATGATTACTCATCCTATAAACCTTAATACATTAGATAATAGAAAAACTAATTTAGAAAATAAAAATCCGAATATAGAAAATGTTGAAAATGCAGTAAGTGAAGAAACAGAAAACTAATAATTATAAAAAATCAGTATAGAAGATAATTCTATACTGATTTTATTTTTTTTGTTTTATTTCTGGATCGATTTTAATCTGAAATTGATTTGTTTTACCCATAATATAAGCTAGTTTAATAATAGACTTTTCATCGATACTCATTTCTCTTTTGAACATTTTCTCAAATTGATCCGTTAAACTAGGAAGGTCGATTTTGTAATTTTGGACACTTAATCTACTTAATCCTTTAACTTTAGGAATGTATATGTTAGGTTTTATTTCCTTGTTATAAATTTTCTTAAAAACTTCAGTAGTATAGAAAGCGTCATTAAAAGCATCATGGAATTGACTTTCTATAGGGACACTAAGTAGTTTAGCTGCATTACCTAGCCCAATGTTAATTCCTTTTTTGCAATCAAGCGCAGTCGATGCATAGGATTGTATGTCGATGTATTCTGTTGGCGATGGCAAGGAGTCTAATTCGTAAAACGCTATATTACGATATAATTCCTTTATATCGGCAATTCCCCATACACATAATACACTTCTATCACTTTTAATAAAATTCGAAAAATCTTCATACATTTTTTCGAAAGATATGCCTTTATTAAGTTCCTCCATTGTTATACCAGTAAGTTCCCTTACAAAGGGATTGAGCGTAGTATAAATTTCTGGTTTTACTATTACATCAAGAGTTCCAATAGTCTCGAAATGGTCATTTAGTTTTATGGCTCCTATTTGAATTATTTCAAAGGGGCATTTAGGATTATTTAAACTTTTAGTTCCTTTTGCAAAGTTGTAGCCTTGGTTAAATTCTAAATCAAAAACAATATAATTCATTCAATTACCTCTAAACTTATTTAATAGTATATAGTATAGTCTTTAATAGTGGATGTTATGATATTAATTATTATATCATCTATGGTAATAAAAAACACCTTGATGCTTTGCCCTTAGGTAATAAAAAATTGAACAATGTGTATAAAGTAGTTTATAATAAATAGAGTGGCTACATTTGATATTAGGAAAAATAACTAAATTATTTGAAATACGAGAGGAAGTTTTATATATGGGAAAGACATTGGTCTTAGCGGAAAAACCATCAGTTGGTAAAGAACTTGCAAAATTCTTAAACTGTACTCAAGGTGGAAATGGATATTTAATGGGATCAAAATATATTGTAACATGGGCACTAGGACATCTTGTTACCCTAGCAGATCCAGAGGCATATGATGAAAAATATAAAAGTTGGAGAATAGAAGATCTTCCAATGCTACCAAAGGAACTAAAACTGGTAGTTATTAAAGAAACATCAAAGCAGTATAAGGTTGTACACGAACTACTTAAAAGAGCAGATGTAGATGAACTTGTTATTGCCACAGATTCTGGGCGTGAAGGTGAGCTTGTAGCACGTTGGATTATTCAAAAGGCAGGATTTAGAAAGCCTATAAAGAGGCTCTGGATTTCTTCTCAAACAGAAAAAGCGATAAGGGATGGATTTAATAACCTTAAACCAGGAAAAGATTATGAAAACTTATTTTGGGCAGCGCAATCAAGAGCTCAAGCAGATTGGCTTATAGTAAGTAGTGATAAATTAAGTAAACATATGAATAATTGTATTATGGTAATGTAAAACCCCTAGTTGTAAAGAGCTAGGGGTTTTATTAATATTTGTGAATTTTAAGAAAATGATATATCATAAATGAAAAGATAAATATAGAGTGGAAGTGAAATTAGTTTGATAATAGACTTTAGTTCGAAACAGAAAAAGAATATTAGATATATTCATAAATCAGTTTTAGTGGGCAGAAAAGGACAAGAGCGATATAGAGTAATGATCATGTTGGAAAATAAAAATACTGGAATTAAAGTTCCGCATCCTTTGACAGAATTCCTTAGTAATTATAATCATTTAGAGCATAGCTCAGTTATTCAGAAGGCAAATTATGTGATCCCATTTCTTAATTATATTTTCTTTAATGATAATCAAAGCTATAAATTAAAATCTTTAAGCGACATTACTTTTGAACATGGTGTGGATTTTTTAAATGATTTTTCTAAAGGCAATATTGGAAGAAATATACCAAATAGGGATACAGTTAAAATTGCTGAAAAAGTTTTGACACAGTTCTATGAATTTCTACTAGAGAAAAAGCTACTTAACAATTCCCAGATTATGTTGTTGTGTACTGCAGAGTTTTATCATCAAAACAAAGGCTGGATTAAATACAAAAAATCACCTTTTAAGGGAGTTTGTTATCCTAGAAACAAAAGAAGTAATAAGCTTTCAAGTATCCCAATGGAATTGGTTATTGCATTTATAGATATCGCTATTATCGAAACGCCTGATATTGTATTGGGAATATATTTTCAACTATTTGGAGGGCTACGTGTATCAGAGGCAATAAACTTATCGAAAAACTGTATTGAGTTAATAGGTCCAAATGGAATTTATGGTATGAATCTTGATCTTAAAAAAAGATATTTTAGAAAAAATATAGTTAATAATAATGGTAAAGGGGGCGTTAAAAAGCCAAGGCTTCAATATATAATGCCTATTGGAAGTATTTTACCGAAGTTGTATGCTAGGCATCTAGAGATATATCATAAGAATAAAAATCATGAAGCATTGTTCATCAATAGAAATAATGAAGCTATGAGTGTATGTAGTTATTATGATAAATTTAACAGATTAAAGAAGGCATTTATAAATAGTTTAGTTAAAAGTGAAAACCCACAGTTGAAATCGTACGCAATTGTATTGTTATCTAAAAAATGGAGCACACATATAGGCCGTGGGACGTTTTCAAAGTTAGTTGCAGACTATACTAAAAATCCAACAGAGCTTGCAGTAATGAGGGGAGATACTGCTTATGAGTCGGCTCTTCCCTACATACAAGGAAGTTTTGGTGTCCAAAAAGCTATTGAAAAAGTTATGTCTAATTTCTATAGCGATTTACTTAACACAAAGTAGAGGTGGGGAGAAAGAATGATTATATATGAAAATTGTGAATATTACTCTATTAAAGAAGTCCAAGATATTTTAAATGTTAAAAATAAGAAGTCGGTAATGTATCGTGTAAATAAAAAAGAAGAATTTAGGTGTCAGCGCCTAAAGATTCAAGGTGAAGACTACATAAACAGGAGATTTATAGATAATATAATAAAAAACCGGAGTCTTTCAGTGAATATAAAGGAAACAGCTAAATTAATAAATAGGTCAATAGATTCCACCCGTGATATATTACATAAAGGAGAATTATCTTATTTTATTGACATATGGGATAATAAACTTAGAGTCTTTGAGAAGGATATTTGTGAATTTGTATCTTATAAAGAATGTTATTCTATGGAGGAATTAGCTTCTATATTTAATATAAGTGTTGGTAATATAACAAAAAAAATAAGAGCTAATTATTCAAATGTTAATAAGTTTAAAAAGATCTATTATGGTAAAAAGTTCTATGTCGAAAAAGAGTTTTTAAATCATTTAAAATATATTGAACAAACAACAACATTAATAGAAGATGCTTCAAAAAAAATAGGTATAAGACAAAAGGATATAGAAAATATATGTATAAGTTTCAAAGATGATGTTCTAAATAGAGATTTTAACACAGGAAAATTAAGAGTTAATACGGATGTATTAGAAACTATTTCTGAAGTTTATAATTCAACAAAGAAAAATGTTAAACGTTTTAGCGTTGAATTAAAAACATTTTTAAAGAGGGTTTTAATGTCAGAAGAGAAGTTACAACAATTTTGTTTGAAGGAGTTTAAAGTTAATATAAATAAACAACTTATTAATGATAATAACATAAAGTGCATAAGTACGAATTTAGAAAAAACATTATTAAATAACATAACTAAATACTATGAAGAAAATAATGATTTGAATTTATATAGTCATAATGATGAAGCGTTTACGTTAAAGGAGTTAAATAATATCTTTCCAACTGCAATTACCACTATGGCAAAAAAAATTAAAAGGGGCCGTTGTAGTTTTGAAAGCTTTTTGTTGGCAACTAATAAAAAGATATTAGTAAGGGGTAGATATTTAGACTATCTAAGAAAATGCAGGTTTACTTCATCATACATTTCTTTGAATTCAAAAATAACTAAAGTAATATTTAAGCTAAATAAACAGAATGTTCTTATATTTGATTTGTTTTCGAGCGATGTAATTATTAAAGTTGAGGATTTAAGATGTTTAGAAAATAATATAAAATATTATTTAAGTAATCAAGTTAGAAAACCTATAAAGAAAAAAGTAAATAATATAAAACAGAAGTTAGGAGAAGGATATATAGAACTTAATGATTTGGCTAGAAAGTTAAAAATAACAAGAGAAATTCTTAATAACGAATTAAAAAATTTAAAAATTAATAATTTAGACTGTACGGTGATATGGTGCGAGGGTAAAAAAATTGTTGAGGTGAATGTGTTAGATGAACTTAAGAGGAAGTTAGATAGGGATAAAAAAGAGTATTTTGAAACTTATTATATAAAGGTCCTTGATGTACAAAAAGAGTTTAGAATGCTTACATCCGAATTACAGATATTATTAGAAAAAAAATTTAAAATTGATTTTAAACATCACGTTACTAAAAATAACACTGGATCAATGCTGATTACAAAGAAATTTTACACGAATATTAAAGAATTATTAAAAAAAGAGTATAGTGAAAAATATATTAGAATAGAAGAACTATTAGAAGGATTTGGAGAAATAGAGAGGATAACTTTATATCGTTTAATAAAGTATCACAATAAAATAATCACTGATAACATTGAGTTATTTATAGGAAATAATTATGTCAAGAAAATATTTGTAAAAGATATTCTAATAGAAGTAAATAATTATTCTAAAGATTATTTAAAAAATGTGGAGGATAAGTATATAGATAAAGTTAATTTAACGTATGTCCTAGAAAAATACACTTTAAATAGGGGAGAATTAGAAAAATATTTTGTTGAGATTTTAAATTGTGATTTAGAAGATCATTTAATAAAACTAAGAGGAGGATTATTTATAAAAAAAATTTTTCTAGTTAAGGTGGAAGAGAATATAGATAACTACACTAAAAGTAATATAGTAGAAATAAAAAACTTGGGAAAGTGGAGTGGTTTTTCAGCAAAATATAGTATAAGATATAGTGTATTTGTAGAAATATGCAACAATAATTTAAAGATTGAAGTGGATAGAGAAATATATTACATTTATAAATGTATGTATTTTGATAAGTTATTGTTACAAAAAGTAAAAAAAATAATTTTAAAAAGTCACAGTCTAAATAATGATGACACTGATAAATATACTGATATAAGAGACTTAATTGGGAATTTCGAGGTAAGTAAGGGTCTTTTAAAAAAAGTTGTATTAGAATATGGTGATAAATGTATTGTAAATAAAGGCATATATTATATGAAAAATGATTTTATAAAAGAGATTCAATATATATTAAATGAAACTTCACTTATAATAGATATAGCTAAAAAATATAATATTATTAGACGAATATTAATTAAATCATGTGAATATGAAAGTATAAAGCTCATAAAAAGTCCATTTGGGGTCAATAAATATAGAATAAATAAAGATGATATTAAAAGGGCCATTAATTCTAAAGTGGTGGTTAACTGGAAAGATTTAATAAATATTCAAAATATTAAATTATTTGCTAAAGATGAATTAGAGTATTACAAAATGATGATAGAAAAACTTCATATTAATAAGAATTTAATAAAAACATTTAAATTGTTCAATAATTTTGCTATACAAAGGATTACTAATAGCAATGGTAAAAATAGTAGAAGGTATATAATAGCAAGAAAGTGTTGTACAACTATGAAATTTTTAAATGATTCCCTAAATAAAGAATTACTTAATTGTTCCGATGAAGATGTTTTATATCTAATTTCAATATCGTCGCAAGGAGCAGACTCTAAAATATTAAGGGGGTTTGTTGAATACTGCAGAAATAACACGGTATGTAAATTTAATTCAATTTTCACATATAGTGAGTTAAAAAAAAATGAAGGTAATGATGTATATGATATTTACTCGAAAGAGGAATGGAAAAAAATAGCACAGTATTTAACAAATATAGATATACATATTTTGAAAGCATTTGATGATCAAAGATATTCATGCCTATGGTTATTAGGCTTATTGCATTTAGTTACTACTTGGAGAATTAATGACATGGTTACAAAAATTCCTAGTATTGATGTAGAACTAATAGGTATATATGACTTTGAATGGTTTAAAGAAGGTAATGAATTTAAACTTTCAATGGCTCAAAGTGTACTAAGAATCCTTGAACTTAAACTATCAGGTGTAAATGCTGATAAGAATAATCAACAATTAAGATTTTATTACAACATTGAGATGGCAGTGCCATTAGCAATTGCTTATGTGATAGCTGAAGTACATAGAAGGAAAAATAATAATGACAAGGTGTTTTCCAGATTATTAAGTAGTAAGTTTGAGGAGGAAATAGCTCCATGGGTATGTGTCAGTGGATTTAAGAAGTTATTTTTTCAAACAGGAATACCTAAATTTTCAAATCTAAAAGCTAACAGAACACTTTTGACCTACATGTATGAAGTAGCAAATGAAATAGAAGGTAATCATAGTATTTCTTATATATTATGTGGGGCTATGAGATCACATAAAGTTAATTCTGATATTCAATTACCAATAGCAACTCAAATATACTTAAAGCCAATAATTAATTCTGAAGATGCCAATGCAATTTCTTATAACTTGCTTAAAAGAGGATTTTTTGGATGGATACCATACAAATTACTAGAAATCGCGTATAGTGATGAAAATAAAATTAAAGATTTGGAAATGAATGAGGTAACAGAGATGGTATGTACTCTAAGGGAAGAGTATGGATTATTAGGCTTAGAAGCTTTAGCTAAATATTTTAATTTGGAATTATATCAAAAAAATAATGTTAAGGTACTTAATGAATTGATGAAATTAAAGAAATCACAATTAAAAGAGATAATAAGGAAATTGCTAACAAATGAGAGCTCAAGTAAACATGAACATGGGGCTTGTTTAAAGGGGAATATATGCGAGTATCCTGATAAAGATTCTTGTACATTCTGTGAGTACTTTGTAAAGAATGTGTATTTTCTATATTATATTAATGAAGAAATAAATAGTACTTTGGATAAAATATCAAAATTAAGTGAGGCACAGAGGTTAGAATCAATAAAACAGAATAAAGTATTGTTTAATCTGTTGGGGATTGTTACTGAAGCTAAGATATTCTATTATAATTATGATCCTAAATTTGTGGATGCTTTTATAGATGTTAATGGTATTAAGGAAAAAATTAAAAATATAAGAAGTAAGCTTATAAGCTTATAATAGGGGATAAAATGAGTGGATTAGGAAGTAAAATATTTAAGATTGCTAAAAATGGAAAATACAGAATTGGTTATGAAAGGATGGTTAAATTCAATAAGGATGATATTAATTTATATATAAAGAAATTTGATCAATTAAAGAAGGACAAAATTATTATTGAGGGGGAATTTCATGATAATAAATGGGTATTTCTAGGTAAGCAAAGGATAGCTTATTTCTATTTCACTAATGAAGTTAATTATGATCTAAATTTGGCATTTAAAATGTATATATTATTAAAAACTCATGATGAGTATATAGATCCAAGAAGTATATTATTTCATGCTTTTGCAATAAAATTTATTATTAAAAAAACTAAACTACTTTCATTAAATTGCTATGATAATTTTAAAGATGATTTAGAGGGAATTAAACATACTTACATGAGGGAGTACGTTGTGGTATTTGGACGTAAATTTTTATGCTTTTATGATAGTGAAAAGTATAAAGAATTAATAGATATATTATTAACATACAGGACATTGCATATAAGATCAAATTCAAGACAATTGCCAGAGTTTAAAAGTATAATACTTTTTGATAGTATTATAGAGGACCTTATTGACAGTTGCTCAAGGTTTGAAAAAGAGAAGTATTTCCCAATTTTACTTTGGTGGAGTATTACAAAATCAATACCTATGAGACCGATAGAATTTAGTGAACTCGAAACTAATTGTATTAGAATTAATGACGATAAGTATTTACTAAGCATACCAAAATGTAAAAAGGGTAGTCGCGTAAATAGAGCGATGGAACCTGAATACAGGGAGGTTCAGATTACAGAAGAATTATATAAAATGATAAATGAGTTTATAGATATAAACGATCCCTTAAGAGCTGAAAAATATTTGTTAAACTATGACATTTATAATAATGCTACTCAAAGTTTAAAAACTCATAGTAGCCAAGTTCTATATGAATTTAGAGAAAATGTGGGAGGAACAGGTAGGTTTTATAGTTTGTTAAGTTCTTTTTATATAGATATTATTGAGGGAAAGTATAAGTACAAGACAGTTTCAGTTCAAGAAAGTATGAAGAGTGATGAAGGGGAAATCTATGTTGAAAGAATTAGACCAGGTGACACAAGACATTTTGCAATATGTAATCTGTATTTACAGGGATTTAATCCGTTGACTATTGCAAGATTAGCGGGGCATGAGACCTTAAATACGCAGTTGGGGTATGCTAGACATTTAAATACTTTTGCAGATTCACAAGTAGAGGTATTAACAAATAGGATACTTATGCTAAAAACATTAGGAAATGTAATTGATCATGAGAACATTAAGAGTCTCTATAAAAAAAGCTTATTTTTTAATAAATCAGAGTATCCAACTGCGAGACAAGTTGAGGATGGATTTTGTGTAGACGAGAATTTCCCGAATAACTGCATTATTGGTAATTGTTCAACGCCCTGTGAATATTTCAGAATAGACACTAAAGACAAAAAGTATACAAGTGAATTTTTATTAGAAAAATCGAATACATTTGATGGTGATATTAAAAATCAAATTCAAATAATAAAGAATATGGTAAGGAACTCAGTCTTAAATAAAAGCAAACTAGCCAAGAATAGAAATATAAGTATTCAAGAACAACAAGAGATAGGAGTTGCATCGAAAAAATTACAGCAAGCAATAGTTCAAAAAGCTATGATAGATTCTTATATTTTTGAAAGAAAGAGGGTGGAGCAGGATGATCAATAAAGGTGGAAGACCTAAATCTTATTACGATAAAGAACTTATAATAATATTAGAGGGATATGTTGAAAAGCATAAAGATCAAAAGATAGTATTATCAAAGTTAGCCAAAGAAACTGGTATAGCTAGGCATATATGGGATTACTCAAAAAAGGCAAAGAAACTAATTGAACAGTTAAATAATCCATTAATATTAACAAATAAAATAAGTAGCGATTTGGAGCTTATACCTTCAGTTGAAAGTTTACTTGAGCAGAATGCAAATAGTCCAGCAAAGTTGAGAATTGCAATAGAAACTTGTTTGAAAGTTATTAATAGTTTAAAAGGAAAGGTAAATGAATGTTCCAAGTTAGAAAAAGATAATATGGTATTAGAGACTCAGCTACTTGAGTCAAAAAATCAAAATATTAAATTAAAGGAACGAATTAAAAACCAAGAGATAGTCATGTTGGAATTATGTTTTGATAGTGAATCATTAAAAAAAAGAAATGAGAAAGGACTGAAGAACAATATAATAAGAATAGATGAAAAATCTAATATTGATAAAGTTATCGCTGTAACAGAAGACGATATAATAAAAGAGTTTCCTTGGTTAGCTGATTAGTATTATGAGTTACCACAAACTTGTAATGCTAATTGGAAGCTTGTATAATATATATAAACTATAAAATATAAACTATATTAAGTGTTAATAATAATTGAAAAAAGTAGGAGGGATAACCTATCCTATTTTATTGTTAGTATAGTATGTGGAAGGAATTAAATATGGGAAAAGTATTAGTTTTAGCAGAAAAACCTTCCGTTGGACGTGAGTTAGCAAAAGTCTTAAATTGCAATCAGGGCGGAAATGGGTATTTGATGGGATCAAAATATATTGTAACTTGGGCATTAGGGCATTTAGTAACACTAGCAGGACCAGAGGATTATGATGAAAAATATAAAAGCTGGAAAATGGAAGATCTTCCGATGCTACCAAAGGAGCTAAAATTGGTGGTTATTAAGGAAACGGCAAAGCAATATAAGATTGTACGTGAACTACTTAAAAAAGCAGATGTAGATGAGCTAGTAATAGCTACAGATGCAGGACGCGAAGGGGAATTAGTGGCACGTTGGATAATTCAAAAAGCAGGCTTTAAAAAACCTATTAAAAGGTTATGGATCTCCTCGCAAACTGAAAAGGCAATAAAAGATGGGTTTGCAAATCTTAAACCAGGAAGAGATTATGAAAATTTATTTTGGGCAGCGCAGTCAAGAGCGGAGGCCGATTGGCTTATAGGCCTAAATGTCACTAGGGCATTAACTTGCAAATATAACGCTCAATTATCGGCTGGACGGGTACAAACGCCGACATTAGCCCTTATTGTTGACAGAGAAAATGAAATAAAAAAATTCGTTGGAAAGGATTATTGGACAGTAAATGGTAAGGTAAATAAATTTACGGTTCATTGGTCAAGTAAAAATGGAGAATCACGCACCTTTGACAAGCAAAAGGCAGAAGATGTCGTAGCTAAAGTAAATAATCAAATGGGCACGGTTGTGGAACTAAGTAAAGCATCTAAAAAAGAGCTTCCTCCACTTGCCTATGATTTAACGGAGCTTCAAAGGGATGCCAATAGAAAATTTGGATTTTCTGCAAAGCAAACTCTTAATATAATGCAGAAGTTATATGAAACTCATAAGATCTTATCTTATCCAAGAACGGATTCTAGGCATATTACCACAGATATAGTAGCAACGCTACTTGATAGGTTAAAGAGCATAGCAATAGGACCATATGAGAAAGCAGCTAGAAGCATAATAAAGGGGAGAGTACATACTACAAGCAGATTTGTAGACAATAGTAAGGTATCAGATCACCATGCTATAATCCCTACAGAGCAGCATGTAGATTTATCAAGCCTTAACAAAGAAGAGAAAAGTATTTATGACTTAGTTATAAAAAGATTCTTAGAAGTTCTAAGTCCTGCTTTTGAATATGAGCAAACCACTGTAGTTATTGATGTTAAGGGTGAAAGGTTCTCTGCAAAAGGAAAAATAGTTAAATCAAAGGGATGGAAAGAAATAAGCAGTTCTGAGGGTAGCGATGAAAAGGATCAATCTCTACCACCAATTATTAAAGGTGAAGCTGTAAAACTAACTATAGTTAAATCAGTGAATGAGAAAACTAAGCCACCAGCAAGGTATAATGAAGCAACGTTACTTACAGCTATGGAGCATCCAGGGAAAGATATACAGGATGAGAGTTTAAGAGAAGCTTTGGATAATACTTCAGGACTTGGAACCTCTGCAACTCGTGCGGATATAATTGAAAAATTATTCAGCATCTTTTATATGGAGAGAAGAGGCAAGGATATATTCCCAACCTCAAAAGGAATACAGCTAATAGGTTTAGTTCCAGAAGAATTAAAATCTCCAGAACTTACCGCTAAGTGGGAAAAACAGCTTCAACTTATAAGTAAAGGAAAAGCTAATTCCATGAATTTTGTAAAGGACATGAGGGAATATGCAGTGAAGCTTGTGAAGAACGTTACAGCTTCTAGTGAAATATATAATCATGACAATGTTACAAGAGTTAAATGTCCGGAGTGTAGTAAATATCTTCTTGAAGTTAACGGCAAAAGAGGGAAAATGTTAGTATGTCCAGATAGGGAATGTGGATATCGTAAGGGGGTTTCACAAATATCTAATGCACGATGTCCTACTTGTCATAAAAAAATGGAGATTAGAGGGGATGGAGACAATAAGATATTTGTTTGTGGCTGCGGTTACAGAGAAAAGCTTTCTGCCTTTAACAAACGCCGCGACTCAGAGAAAAGTGCTTTGAATAAAAAAGATGTTAGCAGATTTCTGAATCAGCAAAATAAGAAAGAAGAACCTATAAATTCTGCTATGGCTGATGCCTTTGCTAAGTTTAATTTAAAATAGAAAAAAAGTAATATAGTATATAAGTAAACCCACTTATATGCTATATTACTTTTTTATTATGATAATGAGCAATACTTTTAAGAGGTGCTAGGTCCTAGCACCAAAAAAAAATTTTATCATAATCATATAGGTGAATAATATATACCGAGCACATTAATAAGCCAAGTCCAAAAGTGATACTTTTAAAAGGTGCTAGGTCCTAGCATCAATAAAATTTTTATCATAACCATATAGGTGATAATACATACCGAGCACATTAATAAGCCAAGTCCAAAAGTAATACTTTTAAGAGGTGCTAGGTCCTAGCATCAATGAAATTTTTATCATAATTTTATAGGTGATAATACATACCTAGCACATTAATAAGCCAAGTCCAAAAGTAATACTTTTAAGAGGTTCTAGGTCCTAGCACCAATAAAATTTTTATCATAATCATATAGGTGATAATACATACCTAACACAATAAGCATTATTAACTTTATTGGTGCTATTATTGGATATATATTAAAAAATAGCCATATAGACAAGTGTTAGATATTAATCTTTATTCAAATTTATGACACCAGTTGCCTAACCAAGTGGGCGTGTAAAGTATTATGGTACTTCAGTAGCAGTTTTTTATCTCTGGATATAAATTAATTAGGGACTTAAATTTCTTGCATATATATTTGTCCTATCCCATTCAATTAGTATCACTTTTACAGTAGCTATAAATATATACGTAAAAACGTGAGTAGATTCGTGTAAACAAATCTACTCACGTTCCCCCCCATCAACAGCTAACTAACACACCATGAAACAGCAGTTGAGTAGGAGATTTAAAAGCCAGCTACATTCTCCTAATAATTAAGCCTAGTTTTTATATGATAGGATCATATATATTCATATAATCTTATCTCTTTTTATTTGTAGTATAGTTTTTGTAAATATTTTGATTAGCATATCTTCCTTTAGAGTCAGCGGACATTAGTTCATCATATACATACATTGGTACATCAGAGTATTCATATGCACCTCCAGCTTTAAATTCTATTTCTAGTATACATGAATTCTCGTCATATGTTATAGCATCTATATTTGATGACTCAACTTGAAATCTTTCCATTATTATTCACCCCCCCTCATTTGTTCTTTTTTTCTCTAATAGCTGTTATTATTTCTTTATATTGAGTATCATTAGAGATAAACTCAGTTTGCCAGAATGTCTTTAAATCAGGGTCATTACTATTAGGCCTAGGTTCTACCAGTTCAAATCTTATTCTCGTGGGGATGTTAATAGCTTCCCCCAAAATTATCGCTTCACCTGTTCTTAATGAAGGCAGTAAATCTATTAAACTATTCATATTATTCGGTGCGAGTGATTTTACACTTCCTTGATCAGAAGAATTAGTAACTCTTAATGCTATGAAAGTCCCTGTTTGTGACAATATGGTTTCCGAAATTTCAGATGGTCTTTGAGTGATTACCATTGCTCCTATTCCAAATTTTCTGCCTTCTTTATAAATCTTTTCTACAGACTTTCTGGCATAACCATAGTTATTTTTTCCTGATTCATTTTTAGGCAAATATATATGTGCTTCCTCATATACCATTAATAACGGTCTTTGTCGCCCAGTATATTCTGATTTTCGTCCCCAGAACATACTATCATAAATTAATCTCGTGACAAGTCCAACACTAATATCTAATAATTCGAATGGAACCCCGCTTAAATCCAATATAGTTAATCTTTCTTCATTTGATATCCAATCTCTTAATAGTTTGTCTATATCATTATCACTAGTTTCATCAAAATAATCCTTTGGATTAAACATAAAGTCATATCTATTATCTAAGAGCCTTGAGTATATTTTCTTCTCATATATATACATTGTTTGGTCTTTAGCTTTATAAGGTTCAGTGTTACCCATAGTATAAGGATCAAATTTTGCTGGTATTAAGTTATTGTAATCTCCTTCATCTATAATTCTTTCAGTGCTTTCATTTTGGTCTACTTGGTTCGGAACACTATGAGTTCCATAAACTTCTTTATTGAAGTGATACCACATCTTTCTTATATTAAATGGGATAGGAGAATCTGCAGTAATATATTCATCTAAAACATTTCCTGCTTTCAATCGATTGATATTTTCCTTTTTATATTTTATTATTGATTCCCTTAATCTTTTATCTTCTGGTCTTTCGGAACCTGCTTCTCTACCTACTAATAAATAACTTAGTTCATCGAAATCCATTATCCAGAATGGTATGTATAAAGGGTTATTATAATCATTTATTTTAAAAACTTTTGATTTTCCTTCAAATGCTGAAGAATATTCACCGTGAACATCTATTAAAATAATTCGACTACCCTTATTTTGATTTAATATACTTTTCAATATACTTGCGGTGGCATTTGATTTCCCGCTTCCAGTTGATCCTACTATACAAGAATGTCTTAAAACCATTTTGGCAAGATCAATATATATTGGTAAATTATCTGATGATGAATGATATCCTACTTTTATAGCTCCGTCTTCTTCGCAACCGTATATGTCTTTAAGATAATCTTCTGTAACAATATGCACATCATCATTTATTGTAGGGAAGATTCCTACCCCTTGTTGAAATTTTTTATTGCCTACTTTCTCACCAAGTAAATTCGCACTTATATGTCGGCAATTTTTAATAGTGTCCCCTTGGTTTATTGTTTTATCGCTATCAATTGAAGCGCAATTACTAACGGATGATACTATACCATATAGGTTTATATTTCCGATAGGTATTCTAATTAATGATCCTATTTGACCTATTCTATATTGCTTTCCATTAATGATAGGCGCTGCTGATGGTATATTATCTGATATCTCTATGTCAATTGAGGTAGTATCTACACTAATAATTCTGCCTAAGTAAGTAAGACCTTTATTCAACGCTTACACCAACTTCCTCTAGTAGCTCTCTTTTCCTTCCAGAGTTATTAACTAGGAATTCAACCAAAACTTTAAAGTCACCAATTTTTAGTTTATTACCAGCTAAATATTGATCGTAACCATTTTCTTTTAATTTGTCATTTTCTATTCCCCAATCTTCTATTTTACCACCTAGGCACACTTTGCTAGGGCAATATACAGTAATATTAGGGTATAAAACGATTTTATCTTGAATATTATCTAATAATTGATCCTCAAAAAACATAACTATTACATGCATTCTTGGATTTTTTCTCAATGACTCATAAAAAACATCATTTATATGTTCATCTGCGAAGGAGTATCCGCTTACAATAAATACACCTTCACCATCACTTAAATAACTTTTTAATCTATCAAAATATGATATAAATGGTTGTTTTCGTGATGATTGATATTTGTCTTTAGATGGATATATTACTAATTCATTTTTATTATCTTTTTTAGAGTTTGCGCCCAGTCTTACTACTCTATATTTATTATCAATTTCTTCCCAAAACCAACCAAGAGAACCATGTATTTTCCATAATCTGATCCATTCACATGGCATAGTAATATTCTTGTGTATATCTTCTACACTTTCCTGAAAAAAGAATGGTCTATGTGCACCAACAAAACCATCAAAATAAGGAATAGATAGACTTTCCATACTTCTTTCAAATAGTAAATCATAATTTGCTGTGAAAATCTCTTTGGTGTTTTCACAATTTATATTGTTGTACCAAACAAAAAATTTCTTTGGTATATTAAATATATCTTTATCTAATACAATTTCCTCTTCTTTTGACGATAAAATATCATAAATAAAATTACATATTTCTTCATCTAATTCTTTTGCCATTTTACCATTGATGCCCAAGTAGCTGTAGTCTTCCATATCTCTAGTAAGTTCTCTAATTACTCTTATTTTATTTAAGATGTCTTCTATAGTTGATTTACCACATTTCTCTTTATCAACCTGTATCAATAAATCTTTAATATTATTTCTTGAATTTATTCCTATTAAGATGTCTTCCGTCAACTTAAAAATTCCAGGCATATTTAATGCCATTGATGAACCAGCACCAAAAAAGAAACCTATTTTCTTTACTGTTGAAAGTTTATTTACTAATTCATCTAACTCCCTATTTAAACTAAATGACATATTTGAACTCCTTTCTATAATAAATAATACATATTAATTTAATTAACATTACAACTTGTCCTTATTAATTGTTATTTTATAGTTAAACCATTTGCCATTTACCATTTTATATTTCCTCTTTAGCATGCTCCAATTAATTTAAGCACCTTAATATTACCATGATATACTATATGTATTAATTAATCTATAAAAATCAAAAATTTACTTAATAATACAACCGAATTTTATAAGATAATAGCCACCTGTGTAGAACATCAAGGATGTTGTACTAGACTGTCTGCCCTAAAATATGTATTAAAAAAAGGAATATATTCAACTATGGTGATAGCATTAGTTGAATAAATAAGAAATGAATGGAAACTCTATAACCGATAATAAACGACGTCTATTAATGTCATGTAGCAGAACTTGCCCAAGTCCATATGAGATATTATTTAAGAATAAGCAATAAAGTAAAAAGATGCTAATTTTTTGTAAAAGCTTTAGTATTTCACTTATTATACGAAAATTTAAAATAGAAAATAATCAAAATATAATTAATAGTAGGGGGAGAAAATAAGATTGAAATTTAGTAAAAGCAGGAAATATAAAGAAGAATTCAATATAAAAATCGATTTAAGCAATAAGACACTAAGTGAGTATTGCAGGAATATTAAATCAAATCAAGTAGGGCAGCACAAGATAAAAATTAATCAATGGAACTGCGATATAGTTAGAAATCAAGATTTTAATATTGGGAATAAAGCAAAGTTAATAAAAATATTATCCTCAGATGCAAATGATTTTAAAAAGACAGTATGTTTTATAAATTGTAAATTCAGTGGGTTAGACGTTTTATTAATAGATGTAGATGTTATATTTTATTTTGAATGCGAATTTAATCGATTTAAAATGAACTTTACTGAAGATAAAATCATTTATAATGAAACTAGAATTTATATCTTGAATTCTCTTTGTAAAGGCCTATTCTTATTCAATTATCATAAGCTTTTTTTCTTTTATTGTGATGAACTGGCTAATACTAAATATGCAGAAACACAGATACTAAACTTAGTTAGTTGCTCACAATCAATGATTATAGTCTTAAATCATTTATCCAATTCAACTGGGTTGACTTTAGAAAAATCTGAAAATATTGAGTGCATTTTTGTAGCAGATGATAAACTTATTATCTTGAGAGATGAAGAGTCTTCACACTTCAGAGAGTTTTATTTTGATTTAGAATTTAAGAAAGGAGCAATTAGAACATTTGTAGTTGCTACTAAACAATATTATCAATATTTAAGAGGAAAGAATGACGAAAAAAAGTTTTTGTATTATGAATTATATAATTACCTAGATTTAATTTCAACATATGGAGCTAACAAATTATCAAAAAAAATCTTCTGGTATACAACGGGATATTTTATTAATCCTCAACGGATAATATTAAATTGTATACTAATTATTTTATGTTCGTCAATTCTGTACCTATATTTTGGTTTTGAAATAGTTGGTATTAGAACAGTCAGTTATAATTTTAGAATTGGATTCAATTGGTCATTAGATGATTATCTGCAATCGGTATATTTATCAGTAATAACTTTTACAACAGTTGGATATGGAAATATTGTACCAAAGGGTTTCGGAGAGGTTGTGGCTAGTATAGAAATGTTGTTGGGGGCTACATACATTGGTATCTTTACAGGGACGATTTTTAAGAGATATGTAGATTAAAGCATTAAAGCATTAAAGATTTAAACAATCAAGTATTAGCATAATTTTAGAATAATTAAAAGGAAGAAAGAAATAAAGAGTATAAAAAAAGATATTGATCTATTTAAATCTCTTTTTGAAGAGTTATCGTATGAGGATATAAAAGCATTTTATCTTAATGAATTAGGAGAATGCGAAGAAATTAGTTATAAGGAGGAATTAAGGTATGAGCTTTTATAAAATATGGCATTAAAAGCGTATGGGTGAAAATAATTTGTATGCGCAAACTCCTTATATTCGTCTATTGTTCTAGAAAAATGTAAAAGAGAATTTAAACAGTAATTTATTTTGTTTTAAACTAAAGAGATTCTTTATATAAAATTGGTAGATAATAAATATGTGATAAAGTAGTAATTCGATAGAATTAGTGTTATAGATGGTAATACCTGTAAAGGAATGGGTGTAGATACTTATTTTATGAATGGTCTAACAAATATTTTAGTAAAAATGACAAATTTTGTAGTATAATAGAGCTAAGTGTCTTTTTAGAAAGTTGGATATGGAATGTTGTTATATATTGTAAAAAGATAAAAAATTATGAAAAAAATAGGACAGGCTTAAAAGCAAAATATTGAGTTAAGTAAATTTGAATATGAATATGGTTGCAGTAATTTATATTCATTATATTAATATATATGAAATTAGATGGTGATAAATCAAAGTAAATGTTGTAAACTAGAGAAACTTCAATAAACATAGGAGGTAGATAACATGTGTAAGAGCGAGGAATATGCTGGAATACTTCGTATAGGAGAAAGGGCTAGAGATGCATCTGATAAAATCAGAGGATTTTTATATCAGGATTTATTAGCAATTGATTTAATAATGACCTCTAATCAAGAAGATAAAATATATGTAGAATGGGTAGAAGATATATTAATTGAGAATTCTGATGATATATCGATATATCAAGTAAAGCACTACCCAGAGTCAAATTTAGAATTTCAAGAAATTTATAAAAATATGTTTTATCAATTTTTAAAATTTAAATTAATGGAGAGTCATAAAAAAGAAGTAACAACATATTGTCTGTATCAGGCTAAAAATTATACAGATGTAAATATAGAAGTCAATAGTAGTTATATAAAAAAAGAAAACGATTTTAATATGATTAATAAATCAAATATTAAAGAAAGATTAAATATGTGTAGTAACATGCCAAGTCGAATAGAATTAATCTTTGATGAAGTTGCCTGTACCAATTTTCTCAATGAATTTAATTTTCAAAAAAAAGAAAAGAAAAACATTGAAGATACTAGGAAAATGTTAAAAACTATGTTATATAACAATGTAGTAGTTGATCCAACTTTGTTTCAAATGATAGAAAAGAAAAATGTAGAAGACATTTTATTAGCAATTGCTATACAGTATATACAAACATCTTACTATAAGAAGTTAGAAGATTACAAAAAAAGGTATATGACAAAAATACTATTAATTAACTATATAAATGGGATAGTTGGTATAGATGAGCGAAAATGTAACGAAAGAATTAAATTTATAGTTTTAGGCTATATTGATGAGTTTTGTTCTGAAATAATTTCCGAGATTGAACATGATAAAAATGTAGAGACATATAAAGAAATATATTTCTCTACTAAAGATTTCTTTATGGAAAACCTTAAAACTAAAAAACAAAGGTTTAAGTTTTTAAATTCAATTAGTACTGATAGATATGAAGAATTAAATTGGGAGAGTTATGAACGAAATGTAAAGTCAGAGACAGATAGATTTTTAGAGCATAAAACAAATATAAATGAATTTATTAAGACCATTTGGAAAATATTATTTGATATTGGATGCAAAGATTTTAGTGAATATATTAAGGAAAATGATGACTGTTTCTTTTTTGAATTTTTACATGAAAAAGCGAATCCTGTAATTATTCTTTCTTCAGGGAATGGTGATTCAAGCCGTGAGGCATCAAAAGCTCTACCTAGAATTTCAAAAATGTGTTTAAAACCACAAAAATGGTACCTTCAAGGAAAACTAAAAGGCATATATCCATACTCATTTGATATAAACAAAATAAAGGACACTAAAATAAATGGCGATTTTAGTCTTTTACATATGGAACAAGATTGTTTTAAGATAGAATGTATGGACTGTATTGCATGCGGTCAAGGAGAAATGGATATAAAAGATGTAAATTTGTGTGGATGTATTTTTGATTTTAATTGCATTAAGGGGGATTAGGGATGAGTCTTTATAAATATTTTAAAGAAGATTATGAAAAAATTATTGAAATGGATAACGACGTATATAAAAGTATCGATGCTTTTTCAGATGTTTTAGTAGAAGGTGAAAAACGGAAGTATTCAGAACCGCTAGTAGAAGTATTTATTCATAAAACGAAAAGTGAAATGTTTTTGGTTTTAGATTGTTTTGACCTTGATGTAGGTTTAATAGAAAAAATTTGTGATGAATGGCAAGATAGAGTATTAAATTTTGTGAATTTTGGTAAAGAATACAGGGATAGAATGGAATTTTTAAAATATAATATTTCTCTAATAATACTATGTAAAAATGAAATTGGAAATAAAGATGACAATTTTAGATTCGAGGCTGAAAAATCTATAAAAATATGCAGAAAGTTATTTTTGATATGCAATAATAAAGGTGAAATTAACAACGATGATAAAGCTATGATACCTTTCTATTTTGCAGCTGTTGAACCTTTTGACAACGATAAAATAGAAAAAATGGAGAGAGAACTTGAAAATTTATTACCTAAAGATATTGAAATTGATTCTATATGCAAGAAAGAAAAATTGGAGTCTGAAGATATTAATAAATTGTATAGGTGGTTGAGTGAAATTGATAATAATAACTAAAGTAACTATAGATAATTTTAAAATATATAGACATCAAGAATTTATATTTGGTTATAAGAAGGTAGTTTTTCTTACAGGTGCGAATGGATTTGGGAAAACAACCCTAATTGATGCGATCGAGTGGTGCTTAACTGGAAATATTTCACGAGTTAAGAAATGCTATGGGGAAAGAAATACAAAGCAGACTGAGATAGATAGAGCAGAAAATAAGAAAGGGATTATTAAAAATAGTGACAGTGGTAAAGAAGATATAGTAAAGATAATAATGACTTTAGAAATAGACAATAAAGAGGTAAAAGTTTTTAGAGAGCAGAAGGAAGATAGTTTGTATGTAGAAACGGAATTAAAGTATGAAGGAGATGTTTCACTTGAGATAGATTCATTGATTAAACTATTTATAGCAAATGATAAATTTTATAAATACCATGTATGTGATATTTATAAATCTCACAATTTTTTAAATAGTAGTAGGCAGGAGATTAAAAATGAATTTTCGGATTTTATTAAACCACAACCGCTTGCGGATAACTTTAATAAGAAGTTAATGGAACTACAAGTTATAATATCAAATAATGTTAATTCTCTAAAAACAAGTAAAACATCACAAGTAAAAATTGATACTGAAAAAAAAGAACTTGAATCTATTATAACTGAGTTGGAATCTGTTGACTATCCTCAAATTAAATTTTATGAAGAGGAAGATTTAAGTATTGGAAATGATGGTATTGAAAAGGTAAGAGAACAATTAGGTAATATTAGAATATGTGGATATAATATAGTTGAATCAAAAATCCCAGAGATTATTTCATATTATGAAGCAAAAGAAAAAGACAAGAATCTTGACGAATTGATAGAAATTGTTAATATTAAAGAAAGCGATTTACATATTGCAATTGAAAATTCATACTATGATGTTAAAATACTTGAAGATACTAAGATTAAGATAAAAGATAATTATGATGAAATAACAAATGTGAAAAATTCGAAAAAAATTTCTGATATAGATATTACTGCAGAAATCTATTCTGAAATAGAGGCTAATTTAATAATAATGAAGGATTCAATATTAGATATTGAACTAAAATTACATAAGAAGCAATCCGATATAATGGACAAAGAAAAAGGAAATGAAATTATTACTGCTTTATCAAATTTAGTTGTAAATAAAGAAGGAATTATTAAATATCGAAATGAAGAAAATAAGAAATGTCCTCTTTGTGGTTCTGATGAAAAATTCATTAAAATATCAAAAACTACTGATCTTGCAGTAGAAGCAGAAATTTATCTTAATAAAAATAAGTCGAATTTGGCAAATATGAAAAAAGATGAAAAAGAAAGTATAGAAAATATTAATATAAAATTTGAGGAATTTAAGCAATATATAAATGAACACATTAATGAGATATTAAAAGTAAATGAAGGGGAGAAGACAAATTTCAATGAATATTATAAAAAGACAAAGGACTTTTTTGATAAACTTAAAAAAGCAAATATATCTATTGATGAAAACTATAAAAAAAATATAAAGGAAAGTAAGGCTGAAACAATAAAACAACTTAAAAATGAAAAATTTGTTAAATCTGATTTAGAGATGATTAAAAATATTATTACAGTTATTGATTATAAGGCCGATTTAGATAATATAAGAATAAGTTCATTGAAAAAAATGCAGATAGACATGAAGCAACTTTGCAATGTACAGCTTTTAGTATCAAATTTTACTTTTAAACAATTTAATCAAAAGCTATTATTTATTACTAATATATTGAATAATAGTAAGATACATAAAAAAGAGTTGCTGATTAAAAAGTATATTGATGATAATACATTTATTGACAATGAAATTACTGAATTAAATATGTATAATGAGAAGACTAAAAAAATCAGTGGTGAAATTGATAAAAAAAGGTCAGTTATTGAAAAATTGGAACTGGAAGCTGTGGGACCTTATTTGTATAAGATTTTTACAAAGGTGATTAAACATACTGCCATAAGAAATATTAACTTTAAAAGAGATTCTTCAAGGGTCGCAGGTGGAGCAACATTTACAGATCAAAGTGGCAATAATATCCTTAATACATTTAGTCAAGGTCAGCTTGGGGTGTTTATGTTATCATATTTTTTTGCTAATATGTTTAAGCGTAACGAAGAAACTCCATTTAAAACGTACTTCATTGATGATGTAACTAGCTGTATGGATGATATGAATATTCTATCCTTTGTTGATATAATAAAATATCAGCTTTATCAAAATGACGGAGTAATAAATCAGTTTTTCTTTTCAACTTGTAATGGTGATTTGGAAAAACTATTTTTACACAAAATGAAAAGCTTTAATATTGAATACATCAACTATAAATTTAACTCCTACGCAAGAGGGGAGGTATTTGATATGGATAATAAGGTTGAGTATTTTGGAATTAACTAGAGCATTTTATGTTATAGACTATTATAAATTAGAGATTTCCATGATATATATCATCCCAAAAATAATAAATGTATTTATCTATGAGCTCACTTATATGTTATGTTACTTTTTAAATTATCTTTTTTTTCTGATATAAGCCAGAAAGCAAATAGTAAGATAAAGAGCGCTGAGATTTCATCGCTCTTTATAAATTAAATCTAGGTATTTATAATGTATGACTGATTATCTTCGTTCAATATCGTTACATTTTTTCCAACAATACTATAAGCAGGCCAAACTTCATATTGAATATTATTTTGCATCAAAATGGAGCAAATTACATTTTTCAAAGTTGTATTTTCTTCCAAATTTGATTTTAAACACATTAATTCAGGGAAAAAGGTTATTTTTGGTTGTGATTGATTTGTTTGAAATTGGAAGCATTGTGTTAAATATATAGTTGACATACCATCAATATTTTTAAACAACGGTTCAAGAATATTAGTAGTCGAATTATAACTAGTGATTAAAATACGAATTTTGTAAGTTGGGTATTTGATGTATAGTATAGGACTGGGTGCAATTGTATCAACAAAGGCTGGAAAATTAGAAGATACATCTTTAACATTTATTTTTAAATTTGGATTTTCAAAATAATCATTGCAAGCTACTGAATACTGTTCCAATCTTTGTAATGAACTTGTGGAAATCATATTTTCATAATCTTTACTTGAAATAATTGGTAAAATCTCACGGATTAGTTCTGAACGATTTTTCTGAGTTTTTTTTGCTATATCGTCAAGTGCTTGGAGCGTGTCGATATCAACTCTTACTTTAAGCAAGCTATCTTTTACAGAATCAGTGGGGCGTCCGGGTTTTTTATAAAGCATAAGTATCACCTCTTAAAATTAAATTTTATAATGATTTTGTGACCACAATATTATTATAATATCGTGGCCACAAAATGTCAAGAATTTTCTAAAGAGAGAGTGTTTCAAAATTAAAATTATTATAAAAATATTTAAGTTAGGAATATAATAATTTAAGATAGAAACACATTGAAAGATATGTAAAAATAAAATATTAATAATACGAATTATGGTACTTAATAATAGGAAAATCAGTTATTTATTTGTGACGATAACTATGAAATACTTTTGGACACAAATATATTTGAATATATAAAGGATCAGATAAATGTGCGTTGAATTGGACTCAGAACAAAGGGATAGATTGAGAAGAGAAATGCTTGAAAGGGTCAGTAAAATCTTACTTGTGATACCACAAAGTTCTTACCGAAAAATTAAAATATTGTTAATGTGGTAATTAGTTCTGTTAAATCTGACTAGTTATATTCAAACGTTAATGGATTATATAAAAACCGATGGAGGGAAAAAGAGATTATTAATGATTTCTATAGAAGGGGTTTAGTTTAAATCGTTGACAAGAACAAATTATTCAGGTGAAATAATGGTTTATAAGCAAGATTTTCAATATGTCAAAAATAGATAAGACTAGAGTATGAAGGATATTTTTCAATAGAAAATGAGAACTAATGATTTGTATTGCTCTGGTATGATAGCGATGAAGTTGATGTTACAAATTTATATGAGGACATTTCGACGAATGAGAAATTTCAAGAAATATGGATGAAAACTTTTAATGAAAAATACTTTATTATGGATTAGGATTATGTTATTTTTATAATAGGTACTGGTTGGTATATTTATTTAATTTATATCTACGGATTTGAATAAATGTTACTTGAAAATTAACTCTGTACTATCTATGACTAATATAAAAAGATATTTTAAGGAGAATGATTATGAGAATATTGGATTTGATAAAGAGTAAGTTTAAAAAATTGTTGGAGAATTATTAATATGTATAATTTTATTAATATGGAAAGTCATGAATTTGAGTTATTAAGCAAAGATATAATGGAGAAAGCATTGGGTATCGATCTTAGAACTTATACCAAAGGCCGTGATGGTGGTATCGATATTAGAGGTTATGTTGGCAATGATATAATCATACAAGTAAAGCATTTTGTACATGGTAATTTTTCTTCTCTAAGGAATTCTTTAATAAAAGAACAAGAAAAAGTGAAAAAGTTAAAGCCTAAGAGGTATATAATAGTTACCTCATTTTGTCTTACCCCTCAAAATGAGAATGACATTTACAACTTATTTAAACCTTTTATGCGATCGAAGGAAGATATATACGATGCTTGTCGTTTAGACTCAATTTTATTGGATAATATTGAGATAGTTAAAACTCACTATAAATTATGGTTAATATCTAGTGATATATTAAATATTATTTCTAATAATAGTTCCAATATAGACATATCTACACTAATGTATGATTTTGAAAGAAAGAGCGAACTATTTGTAGAAACAAGGGCATACAGAGAAGCTATAAAAATTTTAGAAAGTGAAAATTTAATCATGTTATCTGGTGAACCAGGGGTTGGGAAAACTACGTTATCGAAGATGCTATTAGCATATTTTGCTTCTCAAAAATATACATTGAGATATGTAAGCAATAAATCAGTACGTGACATTAAGAATATGTTACTAGATGATTCAAAGGAAATAATACTACTAGATGATTTTTTAGGTCAACATTATGTTGAATTGGATATGTCAAAGTTAGAAGAATTAAAGAATCTAATTATCTATATTTCAAATAAAAACAACAAAAAATTAATATTGAATTCACGAATTACGATTTTAAATGAAGCATTAAATAATAATCAAGGATTTAATAATTTCATTATAGATATCAACGTAAATAAATACATACTTAATGTAAATGAAATGAACTTGTTAGAAAAGGGTAAAATGCTTTATAAACATATTTATTTTAATAGACTATCACAGGAATATTATAATGAAATACAAATGGATGAAAGGTATCTAAAAATTATAAAACATGCTAATTTTAATCCAAGGATAATTGAATATATTACTAGAAAGAATAAGGTTAAAGAAATATCAGTAGATTCATATTTTGAATTTATTATAAAATCGCTTGATAATCCTAAGGATATATGGAAAGAGGAATTTGAGAAGTTCAAAAAGTATGATCGAATTTTTATGAATACCCTATACTCTCTATCTAATGATTTTATATTAGAAGTGATATTACAAGAAAGCTTTAATGTACGAATAAATAATGAGGAAAACTATGACACTACAATAAATATATACAATGATTGTGCTAATAGGCTAGCAGATTCTTTAATTATAAAGGTAAATAATTCAATTAAAATAATGAACCCATCTATAAACGATTATATATTTCATTACTTAAGTGAAAATGATGTTGAGGTAGGTTCTATATTGAAGTCCACTCTTTACTTAGAACAATTGCAAATATTAAGAAAAGTAAACGAAATATGTACAATGGAGTTCATTAATTTTAAGATATTAAATCAAGAGTTTCTAAAACTAAAGATTTATGCTGATGGTGATGAAATAAATTACTATTATCTTTATTATATTTCTGAACTTAATATTAAAAACGATCTCTTATTAGAATCTATTTATGAGAATTTACTTAGTCATAAACCTTTTGGCCATGATAAAGAACGAAACTCCGATTTGACGATGAGGTTTTTTGGTAATCAAGGTATGGTTACATATTATAAACTAGATAAATTAATACTAGATTTTAATAATTTAAGACGTTATTATAATTATCTAAATTTTAATGCATTAAAAGAGTTTATCCCTTTACATGAGCATAGTATTAAACAAAATATAAATTTAATGCTAAGTAAAGATGAAATATTTAAATTAGATCGTTTGACTTCATGGGAGATTGAATTAGAAATTATTTCATTACTTAATGAGGAGATAGATAATATAATAGTAAGCAATATAACAGATTTTGAGGATGAAGTAGCTGAAGAAAATATTTCATTAATAAAGAATGTAGTATCAACATATATAGATTCATTAATTCAAGATAGGATGATGCTCTTACAAAATAATTCTATTTTATGTAAAAATATTCATATAAACAATCAAATGATTTTTGATGAAATAGATTTAGTTGGTAATATATATACTGTAATGAGTAATAATGGTGTTTGTACTAAAGAAAAATATAATTTTACAAAGGAAGATACCAACTCTTATGAAGAGTTAATAAAGGATTTATTTGATATAGAATATATATTTACAGATTAATAGGACAATTTGATTAGTATTATTCCGTAACCATAATAATCTACACAATAGGATGAATAAATGAATCCCATAAATTCTATTGATAAATCAGGAATATTTTTAAAAGATTAATGGATTGGGTCTGGGTAACTTACTAAATTAAGCTAATTATGATATACATAAAAAAAACGAGTAATTGTTGTTAATTAGACAAAGTATATTTTCAGAATTTAAAGCAACCATGAAATGGGAACTATAATGTATATTAAAAAAATGTACACATACTGAAGTAATTCATAAGAATTCTAAAAGGAATACATGGAAATCTGTGCATATATGCACCATAAATATGGGAATTTCTTTTATTGAGATAGGTTATTTGAAATATAGAAAAAAGGATAATACCTAAGAAATGATCAACAATTTTTTCTAAAAAAAAATGTAAAAAGTATAAGGTAAATTAAGGTGTGAGTTTTAGTGTAACAATGTGTATAATATATAAATTTTGAATTTATGTTAATGATTAGAAATGGTGAGGTAGTATTTTATGATATTAGATTATAGTGAATATGATAAACAATATGGTTCATATGGAATGAACTCTTTTGAAAGTATAAACAGAAATTTATTTTAATAAAAGAGGGTGGTTTCCATTTTGTGAGAAGGAAATACCAATTATGTTTAATTATTTGTGTTTATCTATTAATAGGTGGAAGATGTATCATTTGAAGAAAGTGAGAAGGTGTGGGAATGTGATACATGCAGATGGTGGGAGCATTCTTTATATTCTTATATGGATGATCAGCATAAATACCAACAATTCAAGGATTGGGAAAATAAAATAAATAGTGCTATATTAAAAAAATTTGGACTTAACTCAAAAGAAGTAACAATTATTACTTTGAGAAAATATATTTCCGAAAACAATGATTATATTTACAATATAAAGGATAAAAAAATGGAAGAACTAGTAGCTTCAGTGTTTAAAGAACATTATAATTGTGATGTTAGGTTAGTTGAAAAATCTAATGATGGAGGTGTAGATCTTATACTTATTCAATCGGGAAAGTCTACTATTGTTCAAGTGAAAAGAAGGACTGTTGCCGAAAAAGTAGAATCAGTAAAAGAAATTGGGGAGTTATTGGGAGCAACAATGCTTGCAGAAAGTAGAAATTGTATATTTGTAACAACTGTCAATCACTTTTCAAAAGATGCTATAAAGTCAAAACAATTGGCAATAAGTAAAGAGATAGAGAACTAATAACTTTTTATTTGCTATAAATAAAGATTATCTAAAACACAGAATTATTGTGTTGCTAAATTGAAAGGGGGGTCTCAATATGAATGAATATCAGATAATACCGCCAATTAAGAATGAATATGATTTTGAAGAACTTATTACAGATTTATTTAACGAGATATATAATACAAATGAATTTTATTTATTTGGGAGAAAAGGTCAGAGCCAGAAAGGGATAGATGTTCTGGGAAATAAGAACACGAAATTGGTTATACAGTGCAAGGAAAAAGATATTACTATTTTAGAAGCAAAAAATCGAGAGGCTTTAATTGCAGATATTAATAAAGATGTAGAAAAAGCTAGACAACTATTGTTTAAGTTTAATAAGCTAATATTTGCGTCTACATATAAGGATGATGCAGTACTTCAAGAACACGTGCGAAAACTTTCAGAGTGCGAAAGCTTTGAAATTGAATATTGGGGATGGGGTCGCATATCAAAAAAAATAGTAATGTATAAGTCACTGTTAACAAAATATTACCCGAATATGTTTAAGGGAGAATTACGACAGTTAACACCTAATCCTCCCAAAAAGAAAGGTTTTATTGGTAGGGATCAAGAGCTAAAAGAGCTGAAAGAATTGAATTTAAAATCAAATGTTACATTGATTTTAAATGGTATGGGTGGTATTGGCAAAACAGAGTTGGCTAAAGAATTTTACTGGAATGAATATACTGCTAAATCTTATGACCATTTTGGATGGATTGATTATAACCAAAATTTGAAATTTTCAGTGCTTAATCAATTAAAGGTAGGAATTGAATTTGAAGATAAGGAATCCGATGAAGGAAGATTTAGAAAAGTTATAGAGCAACTGAATTTATTAGAGGGAACAACCTTATTGGTAATAGATAATTATGAATCTGATAAAACCAATGATGATGATATTTTGCTGAATAGTTTTAGTAGTAATATTAAAGTGATTTTAACTTCAAGAGAAGTTATTCAGAGTTTTGAAGAATTAAGGCTAGGGTTCTTAAGTGAAAATAAGTGTTGTGAATTATTTTATCAATATTACAAAGGTGAGCACAATGATGAAAAATTAAATCAAATAATAAAGTTATCTGGATATCATACATTGAGTATTGAATTGCTTGCAAAGACAGCAGAGGAGGGCGACTATAGCATCGACGCATTATTAAAGTTGATTATTGAACTCGGATTTAATCTAAATGATATAATATCAGATTCAGTTGAGCATGAAAAGAAATATGATTTATTATTTAATCATATCCGCAATCTATTTGTGTTTGTAAATATAGGAGAATGTGAAAAATTTATTTTGACCAATTTATCGGTTTTGTCATCAGAATTCATTGAAAGAAATGTTATCAACACTTGGTTAGAACTGGATAATAATAATGAAATAAATAAATTAATTCAAAAAGGTTGGTTGGATAGTGCGAAAATAGATAACAAAACAGTGATAAAATGTCATCATATTATTCAAGAAATTGTAAGGCTTGAGTTTCCACCTTCAAGTGAAGTATGTAAGGTATTGATGAAAAATTTGGCTATTGAATTAAAATGTGAACCTTGGGAGAATAGGCTAGAGAAATCAAAATTTTTAAACCATGCTTTAAGTGTATTGAAGTATATAGATGAGGAAACTTTTGAAACTGGGAGTATATTAACAAATTTGTCCCTTCTATATAATTCTATTGGAGATTTTAATACAGCGTTAGCGTATTTAATGAAAGCTAAAAAAATTTGTGAGTTTTTTTTAGATAAAGATGATTATAGGTTAGCTATAGTTTATCACAATTTATCAACTGTGTTTATTAGTTCAGGAAATATGGAGAAAGCGAAAGAATATATATTAATATCTAAAGAGATTTGTGAAAAAATATATGATGGTAATGATCCAGAGTTGGCGACGACATATGGTAATTTATCAATTGTATATCAAGAAATAGGTAACTTGGAAGAAGCTTTAAAATACGGATTGAAATCTAAGGAAATTAATGAACAACTGTATGGACAAAATGATCCATCACTGGCAATAATATATAGTAATTTAACATTAATTTATCAAACGAGAGGAGATTTTGAAAAGGCATTAGATTATGGATTAAAATCAAAAGAAATAAAGGAAAAGTTTTTTGTAAATAATCAATTATCATTAGGGGTAGCATATATTAATCTTTCATTGGTATATAGAGATAAAGATGAGTTAGGTGAGGCAATAAAATATGGAGAGATGGCGAAAGAGATTTACGAATTAATTTGTACTAGCAGCCATCCTAGTTTAGTAAAACAATATACTAATTTATCTATAATGTACTTTGGAACTGGTGATTTAGAAACTGCGTTAAAGTACGGGTTATTGTCTAAAAATATTGGTGAAGAAATATATGATGAAGATAATATAGTATTATCTAGAATTTATAGCAACCTATCTGCAGTGTACAATAGTAAGAAAGAATTTGAAATAGCAGTGGAGTATTCATTGAAGGATAAAAAAATATGTGAAGAAAAATATAATAAAAAACATCCTCTATTAGCGACCACATATAATAATTTGTCTATGTTATATTATGAGTTGAAAGATTTCGAACAAGCCCTAAAGTATGGAATGATGGCTAAAGAAATTAGAGAAGAGATACTACCCAAAAATCATTATCTATTAGCAACAACATACAATAATTTATCCTTAATTTTTGAAGATTATAAAAACTTAAATAAAGCTTTAGAATATGGCTTAAAATGCAAAGACATATTTGAAAAGATATATAAACCCTCTCACATATCATTAGCAACAACCTACTTTAATTTGGCGTCAATGTACTTAAGTAAAACTGATATTAATAATGCAATTATATATTTTGAAAAATCAAGAAAAGTATATGAAATGTCAATATATAAAAAGAATGCCAATTTAAAAAACGTGTATTATGTTTTAAGTTCTTTGTATAGAGTCAAAGCTAATGAGAAAAATGCAGAGTTTTTTAATGAAAAATTCAAACAATTCAGGTAATATATTAGCTAAAAAAAGTATTAACTACACTGACGTTTTGGTTATACAAACAAATAAAAACTGTTGGAAAAAAGAACTTAATGTTTATTAAAGTAGTTAACAAATACCGACGTACCATACCATTAATATTGACTAATAGCAAGCCCCATGATTTCATTTGCCCAATGAAGCATAGATTACTCAAGTAGATTGGAGATTCAGCAAAAGACGCTTCTGAAATGCATTTGAGCGGGAACACTAAAAATTTATTGTTAATAGGTAATTAAATATGGTTTTATGAAAATATATTTAATGAAACTAGATATTGTTTATTTTAAAGGGCTTAGTAGTTTCATTAAATTTATATAAGTTACTTAATTGTTAGGACTTAATGTTACAAGGGCTTTAACTTGTAAATATAATGCTCAATTATCAGCAGGAAGAGTTCAAACACCAACATTAGCGCTTATTGTTGAAAGAGAAAATGAAATAAAGAAATTTATTCCGAAGGATTACTGGACAGTAAATGGAAAGGTAAATGATTTTACAGTTCATTGGTCAAGTAAAAATGGAGACTCACGTACATTTGATAAGCAAAAGGCAGAAGATGTCGCAGCTAAAGTAAATAATCAAATGGGAAAAGTAGTTGAGTTAAACAAGGCTTCTAAAAAAGAACTTCCACCACTTGCATATGATTTAACAGAGCTTCAAAGAGATGCAAATAGAAAATTTGGATATTCTGCAAAACAAACTCTTAATTTAATGCAGAGATTATATGAAAATCATAAGATATTATCTTATCCAAGAACAGATTCAAGGCATATTACTACAGATATTGTACCTACATTACTTGATAGGTTAAAGAGCATAGCTATAGGACCATATGAGAAATTCGCAAGAAGCATAATAAAAGGTAGGATACATACTACAAGTAGACTAGTAGATAATAGCAAGGTATCAGATCATCATGCTATAATTCCAACAGAGCAGCATGTAGATTTATCAAGTTTAAATAGAGAAGAGAAAAATATTTATGACCTAGTTGTAAAAAGGTTCTTAGAAGTATTAAGCTTACCTTTTGAGTATGAACAAACCACTTTAGTTATAAATGTTAAGGGTGAAAGCTTTTCTGCAAAAGGTAAAATAGTTAAATCAAAGGGATGGAGAGAAATAAGCAGTTCAGGTGATGGAGAAGATAAGGATCAATCACTTCCACCAATTAATAAGGGGGAAGATGTTAAACTTACTTCAGTTAGGTCTGTTAATGAGAAGACTAAGCCACCTGCTAGATATAATGAGGCAACATTACTTACAGCAATGGAGCATCCAGGAAAGAATATAGAGGATGATAGTTTAAGGGAAGCTTTAGACAACACATCAGGACTTGGAACTCCAGCAACTAGGGCAGATGTAATTGAAAAACTGTTTAATACCTTCTATATGGAGAGAAAAGGCAAGGATATTCATCCAACTTCAAAAGGAATACAGTTAATAGGTTTAGTTCCAAAGGATTTAAAATCACCAGAGCTTACAGCTAAATGGGAAAAACAACTACAACTTATTGGTAAAGGAAAAGCTAATTCTATGAGTTTCGTAAAAGAAATGAGAGAATATGCATCAAAACTTGTAGGTAACGTTGTAGCATCTACAGAAGCATATAAGCATGATAACGCAACAAGGGTAAAATGCCCTGACTGTGGCAAGAATCTTCTTGAGGTTAGCGGTAAAAGAGGTAAAATGCTAGTTTGCCCAGATAGAGACTGCGGATATCGTAAGGGAGTTTCACAAATGTCTAATGCTCGCTGTCCTACTTGCCATAAGAAAATGGAAATTAGGGGCGATGGAGACAATAAGATATTTGTTTGTGGTTGCGGATATAGAGAAAAACTATCAGCATTTAACAAACGTCGAGAATCAGAAAAAAGTGCTTTAAATAAAAAAGATGTCAGTAGATTCTTAAATCAGCAGAATAAGAAAGATGAACCTGTCAATTCTGGAAATTCTGCTATGGCTGAGGCTTTTGCGAAACTTAATTTAAAATAATAAATCAAAGCAAAACACAAGGTATATGTTTTATACCTTGTGTTATTTTAATTATTAAGAAAAAATGAATAGTAATGCTGCAAATGTCGTGAATTTTTTTCATCCATTTAAAAAATCCATAGTGGATTAATTCTGTGTTATGCTTTAATCATCTAAACTAAAACACACAGGAGGATAATCACTATGGAATACCCAATATCTCTTTCATCGAGGAATGGATGAATACTCTTCATAGACGTATACTCCAATACAAAACCCCTGAAGATCTATTCGAAGCAGCTAATTCCAGAATTCATCATGTATTACAGAGGCATTGCATTGTCAATAAATTATTGTAAACAAAGTTCATTGCAAATTGAGTTCGCCATTTCACATATTTTTTCATTTTTGTTTTTACATGCATTTATAATAAGTGGCTTATAACTTTCCGTATAGTTATTACGCATATAATTTAATACATCTACTTTCCATTTCCAAAGTTCTTCTGGTGATAAATAGAAAAATTTTGGCTGAACTTTCTCACGATAAAAATCTTCCTCCATATTTAAAATATTTTCAGGAGTTAATTCAGGAGCCAATTCTGCAAGACCTGGAAATTCATCCACCCCCTTCAACTTTCCCGCGTTCATAGGACACGCATCTTGACAAATATCGCATCCATAAATGCAGTCTCCGAAGGTTTTACTTAATGGTTCCTGATGCAGATTACGTCCGCCAAATGTTGTGAGGAAAGAAATGCAGGTATTTGGCAGCATGGTATATGGATCAGAAAGAGATTTTGTTGGACAGGATGCCATGCAACGATTGCATCCTTTTGGACACTGAGAAATATTATTTGTTTCTTTTAACTCCATTTCTCGGTCAGTGACCCAGGCTTCAAGATGAACCCATGAACCAGACTCTGTGTATAAGAAATTATTTCTGCGAATTATCCCGATTTTAGCCTGCATAGCTGCCCAACGCATTCCCACTACTCCAAATTTCTGATTGGTTCCTACCTTTAAACCAAGTTCCTGCAGGTACTTTTCTAATGCACGATTATTTTGATATTCTTTTGTATTTGTATCTACACGTACATCAAATAAATACGACTTAGCAATGTGTCCCTTTACCTCTTTTGGAATTCTGTATTTTCCGTACGATGATGTAAATACTACCACAGATTTTGCCCATGGATATACCTCCAGCGGATTAACTAGGCGCTGCTGACTTTGATAAAATGGCCTGGATTCCGGAACTTTTTGCATGCGCTCCTCAAATTTTTCAGCATAACCTTCCATCAAATTAATTGGAATAATACCACATTTTTCATAGCCCAATTCGTAAGCTTTTTTTTGAATGATTTGTTCAATTGTTTCCATACCTAATTACTCCCCCTTAATTTATATTTATATAATACTCATGTTTTAATTACTATATATTTTCAAAACTATGTGTTTACATACACATTTATTGTAAAAAATTAAGGCACTAATGCTTCAATCTTAGAAAGTAATGCTACAAAAGTATTCCTTTCTTCTATGCCTAAATATTGTTCAATAAAATTTTGAGCTTCTAACCAAAGTGGCGCCGCCGTTTCCAAGATTTCAAGGCCCTTATTTGTAAGCTTTAGTTGCCGATTTCGAGAACCCTTTGTTGAAATATCTATAATGAATCCTCCAACCTCTAAAGGCTTGAGATTTCGTACAATGGTAGTTCTATCTAGTCTAATCTCCGAAGCCAAATTACTCACATTTACGGGGCCTAGACATTTTATATTTTTAAGTAATAAATATTGGCTTATTTTTAGACCGCTTGATTCAAGCAGCTCATCATAAAATTCTGTAATTGCTTGTGAAGCCCTTCGTAAATTAATACAAATACATTCTGCTGATTGTTTATCATAAATTTTTCTATTCATATTATCACCTTTTTCTAATTTTGATTATAATGTCTCATATGCTACTATTTCTTCAAACCAATTATTTTTGGAGCTACTCATACTGATGCATAAGATTTAATTATAAACAGCGGTTTAAGTCCTAATTAATCTGCCTTAGCTCTTGAAATTGTATCCTTAACATATTTATATACAAATAATTATCATGAACCTCATTCAAGCTACGTGTACATACACGTTAATATTGTTTGTAGTAAGAATATCATTTTTATATAACACTGTCAAGTACCAGAAGATCGCTGATTATTCTTAAAAAGATAATATATTCAAATATAATTAAACCCAATATATTAAGTTCTTTTTTTTTAATCAAGTCAAATTAAAATTAAGATTATGGTAATTACTTATTTTAGGGTGACTTTTAGCCGTATCTTTTTCTCTCCCATCTAATTTTATTTTGATTTAATTAATTATTAAATCATTTGTTTACAGTCCATATATTACATGAACAGTTTATATGTATATTCGCAACCATATAATGACATTCAAATTTATAGTACAAATTAGTTGATTTTTTATGGTATAGTTACCATTACTGTTAATTATGATATTAATCTAAGCATAAAAAGAGCTCTTTATGATTTTTATTTTCCCGTTTTTTTGCATATTAAACTTGATTTTAACGTATTTTTACATTTTTAACACCATTTATTATATAATCTTTTTTGAAGGTTTATTACTGATGCTACTTTTCTTAAGTCAACCTTTTGAGTATGAACAAACTACTCTAGTTATAAATGTTAAGGGTGAAAGCTTTTCTGCAAAAGGTAAAATAGTTAAATCAAAGGGATGGAGAGAAATAAGCAGTTCAGGTGATGGAGAAGATAAGGATCAATCACTTCCACCAATAAATAAGGGGGAAGATGTTAAACTTACTTCAGTTAGGTCTGTTAATGAGAAAACTAAGCCACCTGCTAGATATAATGAAGCGACGTTACTTACAGCTAAGTGGGAAAAACAACTACAACTTATTGGTAAAGGAAAAGCTAATTCTATGAGTTTCGTAAAAGAAATGAGAGAATATGCATCAAAACTTGTAGGTAACGTTGTAGCCTCTACAGAGGCATATAAGCATGATAACGCAACAAGGGTGAAATGCCCCGATTGTGGTAAGAATCTTCTTGAGGTTAGCGGTAAAAGAGGGAAAATGCTAGTTTGCCCAGATAGAGACTGTGGATATCGTAAGGGAGTTTCACAAATGTCTAATGCACGTTGTCTACTTGTCACAAGAAGATGGAGATTAGAGGTGATGGAGACAATAAAATATTTGTTTGTGGTTGCGGATACAGAGAAAAACTATCAGCCTTTAACAAACGTCGAGAATCAGAGAAGAGTGCCTTAAACAAAAAGGATGTTAGTAGATTCTTAAATCAGCAGAATAAGAAAGATGAACCTGTCAATTCTGGAAATTCTGCTATGGCTGAGGCTTTTGCTAAGTTAAATTTAAAATAGCGGGTGACACTCATGTGGCAAGTGGCATGTAGTGAATTTGGTAGGTACTTTTGAACAATAATAAAAACATTACTGATGATTTTATTTTTGATTGTTATACGAAAATGTTTTATTCATTAGATGGAAAACGGAAGAAATTTCATTGGAATGGGTGTTGTTGTAGATGTTATGGGGACAATGTAATAGATATATGTGTTTTAAAATTTCATAAAAAAAGTTTCATGGCTAAAGCTATGAAACTTTTTTCATATTCAATTCATAGTCATTTTTATTAAAAACTTCATTATACAATATAATAGAATCTTTTGATCCACCTGAAGTTGCTACATAATTTAACACTCCAACATTTCTCATATTCTCGCTACTAAATATTTCTTTTAATAATTTTATCATAAAAAACCTCCTATTAACTTTTATTTATAATATTATAATAGTCTAATTAAATAAAAGTGTACATGGTGTAAAGTGACAGAAATCGTTTCATAATATGAACAAAGAGTTAACAATGTGTTAACTCTTTGGATATTCCTTGAAATTGTTAGAGAAACCGTATACAATGCTAAAACTAGTAGAAAGTTCAATAAATATTTGTTTGTGGTTGTGGATATAGAGAAAAACTCTCAGCCTTTAAAAAACGTCGTGAACCAGAGAAAAGTGATTTAAATTACTTAAATCGTTGTAATTACTTATGCTGTATAAATTATAGCTAATTGTGTTTCGAATAGATTTTCAGGGGTTTTGTATTGGAATATACGTCTAGAAAGAAAGTTTTATACAGCATATCATAAATAGTACTTTTGATGAAATTGAAGATTTTATAATACAATTTTACAAACAAAATGGTTCAGCGTTTTTTCAAGGAACATCATAATTTATTGTTTTCAAACAAAGGATAGCGGCTTTTCATTAGTTTTTAGAATAACAAGTGGTTGTAAAAAGATTAAACGGCCTTACCCTTATGGAAATTAGGGTTCGAGCCGATTGAGAAGTTTTATTATTTCCACTCTCTACCTTACAGGGAAAGGTTAAAATTGAGTTACATTAATATCGCAGCTGAATTTTAAAGATTACTAACTTTTAGCGGAATTATTTATATAGGTAAGGGCATACTTTTATCTAAATCTTCAATGCCTTGTTCACTCCATAACCTATAATAATATCCTTTTTTTTGTAGTAACTCTCTATGACTACCTTCTTCTACTATCTCCCCATTATCCATAACATATATATTGTCACATTTCATAATTGTACTCAATCTATGAGCAATTATTATTGACGTTACATTTCCTGAACATTCTTCTAACGTCCTTTGTATTGACTTTTCAGTTATAGAATCTAAATTAGATGTTGCTTCATCCATTATTAATATCTCAGGGTTATTTAATAAAGCTCTAGCTAGTGATAATCTTTGTCTTTGTCCCCCTGAAAGATTGCTTCCTCGTTCGCCTAGAGGGGTTTCATATTTTAATGGTAAGCTATCTATATAACCATGTATTTTTGCCTTTTGGCAAGCATATATCATATCTTCATCAGTTAAATCTTTATTTGCAAATTGTAAATTTTTCTTTATTGTCCCTGAAAAGAAAAATGATTCTTGTGATATGTAACTAATTTTATCTCTTAACACTTCCTTGTTTATATCTTTTATATTGTAATCATTTAATATAATTTCGCCTTTTTGTATTTCATAAAAACCCATTAAAAGTTTCGCAATTGTAGTCTTGCCCGATCCACTTCCTCCAACTAAAGCTATTTTCTCTCCTGACTTTATACTTATATTTATATTTTTTAAAACTAGTTCTCTTACCCCATAGCTGAAATTAATATCTTTTAAAACTATATCTCCTAATAGTGATTTAGGCTTTATTTTTTTATCTTCATCTAGTGATTTTTCTAATTCTAAATCTAATATTTCACCCAATCTATCACTTGCTACAACTGCACTTTGCAATTGTGGCTGTAAATTTATTAATCTTTCTATTGGTCCAATATAATATGCAAGTAATGCATTAAAGCTTATTAATTCACCAATTGTTAATTCTCTTTTTAAAACTAAAACACCTCCGAGCCACAAAATACATATCCCAAAAATTCCTTTAACAGCATTCATTAATGTATCTTGAAGATTATATGTATAACCATGTTTAAATAAACTTTTCATAAATTTCATGAATTTATTTTCTGTTTCTACCTCTACTCTTTTTTCTCCATTAAAAGCTTTTACTGTTTCTATTCCCTCTATTGATTCAACTAAATAAGATGTCAATACTGCATCATCTTCCATAACATCTCTATTTACCTTTTCTAATTTGTTTTTAAATCCAAATACTAAAATTAAATATAAACATATTGGTATTGAACAAACAAAAAACAGTTTTGAACTTTGAATATATAAAATAATACCTCCTACAATTGCCATAAAAACATCAACCATCAAAGTTAATGTTGCTGATGAAATTGCATCTCTTATTTTACTTCCATCATTAAATCTAGAAATAATTTCTCCAACTTTTCTTGTGCTAAAAAATTTCATAGGCAAATTAATCACATGATTATAATAACCTAGTAATAACGGAATATCTATATTTTGTGCCATGTGTATAAACAGTATTTTTCTTAAAAATTCAGTTACAATCTTAAATACAATAAGTACAAGCATTGCTAGAGATATTAATAATAATTTTTGACTTGAATTATTAGGCAGTATGTCGTCTATTAAAAATTGAAAATAAAATGAACCACCGATTCCAAAGAATGTTATTAGTAAGGATGCTATAAATATTTTTATTAATAGGCTTTTTTGAATTTTAATTAGTCCCCAAAATCGTTCGAAAATACCTTTAGTCTGATCTCCTTTTTTAAAAGCAGCTGTTGGAACCATTAAAACTAATACACCAGTCCATATGTCAAAAAAATCCTTGGGTGTATATTTGACAATTCCTTTAGCTGGATCCGCAATCATAATACTTTCCTTAGTAATTTTATGTATTACTACATAATGCAGTAATATATTATCAATAATTACATGTGCAATTAAAGGGATTTGTAAATTTTCAAATATTTCTTCATTCTTAGATACTTTTACCGCCTTAGCAGTAAATCCTAAACTTTTAGCAGCTTTCACAATTCCATAAACTGATGTTCCTTCTGAATCTGTTCCAGCGATTTCCCTTACCTTAGAAATCGGAATTTTCAATCCATATTTCCTTGCAACAGTAACTATACACGCTGGACCACAATCTGTTATATCATGTTGTTTAATACAAAAATATTTTTTTTTCAGATTCATATCTGCTCCTTACGTTTAATAAATTATATTAATTGCTTATTAGGTTTTTATCTATAATATAAATACAATAATAATTATTGTATAATATAGTCGAAGTTAATTTCAAAACAGTATCAGAAAAAGCTGACTCATATGAGACAGCTTTTTCTGATACTGTTTTAAGTAATTATGGCGTTATAGTACTATAAGCATGAGTGGGGTGTAATTTTGACGCAGCAGCCCTTGTGCAATATAAATTATAAAAATTTGTATCTGTGTAAAGCCAGCCTGTAGTTAAATCAGTAAACTGATACATTGTTCCACCACATATACTCTTTTGCTCTTTAATTCTTAATTCTCTCATATTTATCACCTCCTTTCAATTTTTTTATTATTGCTTTATTATTTATTTTTTAACGTTTATGTTATAAATTCACAAAAAAGATATTCTAATTGCTGTTTCTGTTTTGTTGCTACACATACTCCAAATATTATCTTTTAAATTCTTATAGGTTGTCCCTTTGTTAATATTATTTTATAGAAAAATACAATAAAATACAACAAAAAAGTAATTAACAGACATTTTTGGGTAATAAAAGGACTGTTAAATAAAAAAAACACAATGTATAAGATTTATGCTTATACATTGTGTTTTTTTTATAAAATGTAGAGATATAAATGTAATTATTAGCTTAATAATAATTTTATTTTACGCGCAGATATTAAGCATTCTTGATTATTAATCATACGAAGCATACTGCTTTTTTTATCAATTTCTTTTATATTATCTTTATTTACAATAAAAGATTTATGGCACCTGAAAAATCTTTTATCAACAATATTTTCGACGTCCTTCATCTGAGCATAAAATTCAATGCGTCTATCTATAGTATTAATTACTATTTTATGGATTGTACTCGATGTTTCAAAAAATAATATTTCACTTAATTTAATATTAATTATTTTGTCTCCACTCTTAATGGTGAAGAGCTTTTGTTTTTCATTAGAATTTAAGGTATATTTTTTATTAGCGTTTAATATACACTGCTGCACTCTATTTTTAATATCCTTGAAATTATCCTTTATTATATAATCCATTGCTTCAACTTTATAGATAAAAGTTAGATAACTCATTTCTGAATGGGTAGTTATAAAGATTATAAATCCCTCAGGGTCATATTCTCTGATCTCTTCTGCTAATTGTATGCCATTAATGCGAGTGTTTAAATCTACATCTAAGAAATATATACCAGTGTATTTATTAGATTTAACATATTCTAATATATCATCTGGATTTCCTGTAACTACAGCAGTTTCCATATCTAAATTTTCAATCATAATTATGTCATCAATAATATTAGATATTTTATCTCTATGATTTTTAATATCTTCACAAATAAATACCTTTATCATATCTATAACACTATCCTTTATTTTAAGACTTCTATATTTTGAATGAATTCGTTATCTTTAATTGAAGTATCTAAAGAAACATTATTGTAGGAATTAATAATTTCTTTTAAATTGTTAAGGCCTAAACCTCTATTTTTACCTTTAGTTGAAAATTCCTTTTCAAAAAGCTTATATATTGGTGGAGTATTTTCAAGGCATTGATTAATTACGATTATGATCACGGATCTTTTTTTATTTATAATGGCGAATTTTATAATAGGATTTTCACAATCTCCAGAAGCCTCTATTGCATTATCTAGAATTATTCCAAGTATTTTGCAAATATCTATTATATCTATATTTATATCTTCTATGGGCTCCATTATATCGATAAAAACATTTATCTCTTTGTGCTGAGCAGTTATTAATTTTGAGGAAACAACCCCTTTTATTTCTGGTATTTTTATATTTTGCAGTAATCCTAGTTTAAAATTCTTTTTTTCAAAGCTTGTACCAATAGGAATTATTTTATTATCAAAATAACGTCGAAGGCCCTGCATATCGTTTTTGTCCATATATCCTACCATGGATGTTAGTACATTTATGTGATCATGTCTAAACTTTCTGGTTTCATTATATAAAATTTCTAGTGTTTCGGTATATTCTTTTAAATTAGCTAGTTGTCTTTTTTTGTTACCAATTTGTAGTTCTTTTTTTGCGTTAGTTATAAATGAATAACCTATTAAACCAAAAATAATAAAATATGAAAAAAACAGAAAGCCAATTATCATTATTTTTGGTTTAGATAAAACATTTGTTTTGATTAATAATATGGTTAAATAAAATATAATGAAAAGTAAAAGCAAACACAATATAGAAAATATTGAAAATGTACTTTTGAAACTAAAACTTTTTAAGGTGGTTTTTCTTTTTACTATATGTTTTATTATAATAGTTACAAAATAAGATACGATAAATATTAAAATATGATATAAGAAATAGGGTATGGGATTTCCACTAATATCTTTTAAATTTAAATTTAACACCCATATGCAGATATTTATACTTATACCATCGCTTACCCAATACGTCAATATAGATGCAATTGATAATATTAAACTTAAATATAAATTTTTTGTCTTTATGTATATTAAAATTATTAAATATATAAGTATAAATATTATTATCATAGATGTAAAGTGCATTATTGGTAAAGTCATTAAAAATATTATTAATATGAATTTTATTAAATCATAGACAGTTAAGGGTGTTAATTTTAAATTATATAATGAAAATGTAATAATGAAAATAATGGTAAATAAATATAGAGCAATCATTAAAAATCCTCCAAAAACTCAAATAATATATTATAATATTTAGCATATCATACTTATTATTATAAACATAGAAAAAAGCACTGCATTTTACATATTGCTACAGTGCTTTTAGAAAAATATTATTTGTTTTTGTTAGCTTCTTCTTTTAATAACTCAATTGGAAATTTTGGTTCATAAAATGCAATTGCAGAACATTTACCCATTGAATGATCTGTAATTTTTATTGCAAGAGACCCTATTGATTTGGAAATTTTTTCTTCAAAATTACTAAAAAAACTAGTTTTCATATTTTTCATAATTTTTATACCTCCTACCACAAATTTTATAAATTAAAGGATGTATACTTATACATTCCATTAATGTTCCTAAAGTAATTAACGTTTTTATGCTTCTGTTATCTATAACCAAAGCTAATAACAATAACGTACAGCCTGATAAGAGAGAATCTCTCCTAAGGTTTCTTCTAAGTTTTTCACCTAAAATAGGTCTTGCTTCTGTATCCGAGGGTGCATATTTATATAAAATAAGTATAGATATAATAAATAACAGTGTTACCATATAATTGTTTAACATAATATATTTACTTATGTAAGGGGCACCTACGAAGGCGGCAATAGTAACTACAGTACAAACAATACTGTTTATAGCATGTAATCCGAACGCAGTTCTTCTTATAAAACAAAAACTAGAAATTATTATCAATGTAAAAAGAAATAAATTAAGAATATAAGATATAGAAATTACTATTAACAGCTTGGAGATATTTATTAGAAAGATTTCAATACCTAATCTCATTTTTTCGAATTCTAAACCATTCTTTTTTGCATATTTATTTATTTTGTTGGCATACTTTCTTGATAAATTTTCCATTTAATCACCTGCTTACATTATATCAAAAAAATGTTTGTATTTTTAATATTGTAGTAAACAACACCATAAAGGTAATTAACGTATTCTAGATAAAATTTTATATAAAAAATATTAGGTATTAAGTAATTAATGTAAACTTATTAAGTTTTAATTATTCTGAAAATATATTACGAATGGATTATATATATCGTATGTTATCGAAATCTGTTATTTTATTATTACAATGGAATTTATAACATTTATGGAGGTATAATCAAGTTGTAAACGAGTCCATATGAATCAATGATTTAAGCATGGTTTTTTTAATGGAATTTTTTATAAAGCTGCACTTAGTCTTGAAATAATTAAATTTAAGGAGTGTGTATTAAATGAAGAACAGAATAATAGCAATTCTTTCCGTTTTGGCATTAACTGCATCGATATCTATAGGAGGTGTACCATTAAAAGCAAATGCGGCTACTGATATTGCAACACTATTAGAAAAAGGTGGAACAATACCAGCTGGTAATTACAAACTTACTAGAGGCGTAAAGGTCACAAAGGATATAATTGCTAATAAAGTTGTAATTGATGCTTCTGGTTGTCCCAATGATACTATAGCTATATTAGCTAACGCTAGTATAACAGGAATAACTATTAATAGTCCTCAAAGACAAGGAATTAGCATACAAGATTGTTCAGGTAAAACTTTAAAAAACTGTACAGTAACAAAGGCCAAATTTGCTGGTATTGAAGCTAAAAATAATGCATCAAACATACTTATAGAGGGATGCGTTTCAAACAACAATTATGATCCTGTAAACTCAGGTGAAAGTGCTGATGGTTTTGGAATAAAAAATGGAGCAAAAGATATCACTTTGAAAAATTGTTCAGCTTCAGGCAATAGTGATGACGGCTATGATACATATACGGCCGGTGCAAATATAACTTTTATTGGCTGTAAAGCAATTAATAGTGGATCGGGTGGTAGTGGAGATGGAAATGGTTTTAAATTAGGACCTAATGGTTCAAGTGGTGGATTAATTACAGTTACAGGATGCACAGCTACTAACAATAAAGGCTGGGGATTTCTTAGAAATCATAATAAAGTAACTCCAAAACAATCTGGAAATATAGCAACTGGTAATCTTAAAGGTTCATTTAGCTGGAGCCTAAACTAATAATTATAAAAGGGTAACACAGTATATAAGAGCTTTTATATGTTGCGTTATCTTTTATTATATAAGAAACAGCTTGCGGAAGTGGCTGTGGATAACGTTTCTGATAAGCAATATGGATATTTAGAAAATGATTGTATTTTATTGTATTTTTGTATAAAAGTTAATATTAACAAAGGGGGATTTAAAAATGAAAAAAATTAAAATGAAAGCTCTTACTTTATGTCTATCTTTAGGAATGGTTGTAGGTACTTTACTTACACCAATTCCCGCTTATGCAGCTGCTTGGAATGACAATCATTCAGGCTATGCTACATATACTGGTTCTGGATATTCTGGTGGTGCAGTACTTCTAGATCCTATTTTTTCTACAATGGAAATTACTGCACTAAATCCTGCTGACCTTAACTATAATGGAATCGATGCAGCTTTAGCTGGTGCATATTTAGAAGTACAAGGGCCAAATGGGAAAAAAACTACTGTATATGTTACAGATTTATATCCAGAAGGAGCTAATGGAGCTTTGGATCTTTGCCCAACCTCTTTTGCTAAAATTGGTAATATGTCTGCTGGAAAAATCAATATCAATTGGCATATAGTAAAGGCACCTATAACTGGAATGTTTTCTTATCGTATAAAAGAAGGTAGCAGTCCATATTGGGCAGCTATTCAAGTAAGAAATCATAAATATCCTGTTGTGAAAATGGAATTTTTAAAGAATAATACTTGGGTTAATATGAGAAAAATGCCATATAACCATTTCATTAGTGAGAATATGGGGACAGGCTCTATTAAGATAAAAATAACGGATATCCGTGGAATATCCGTTACAGACACAATATCAGCTTTACCTAAAAGCGGAGATTCTCCCGCTTATATTATTCCTGGACATGTTCAACTACCAGATTAAATTAAAATTTAAATGAAGGTGGGTAAAATTATGAAAAAAATTATAAAAGTTGGAATGTCAATTTTATTATTTACAGCAGTGTTAACAGCATTTGGAGCTAATAATAAAGCAAATGCTGCTGCAATATGGTCATCACCAGAAAAATATGGGGCATGGTCTAATGGTGGATATACATTAAATAATGACGTATGGTCACAAGATACAGTAGGACCTCAAACTATTTGGGCTAACTCATATAGTAATTGGGGAACATGGTCAGCACAGCCCAATACGGGAGGAATAAAATCCTACCCCCATGTTGAAAAAGCAATAAACAAAAAGTTAAGTACTGTAAAGACAGCTACAAGTAGCTTCAATGTTACAGTTCCTACAAGTGGAACTTCTATGGAAACTGCCTATGATATATGGTTATCTGATCCTAATGCTTATGATCCTAGTCATCCTAGTAAGAATAAGCATGAAATTATGTTATGGATGAATCAATATGGAGCAGTAAATCCAATTTCATATAAGTGGGATTCAGCAGGTCCTATTCCAGTGTATAAAAATGTATCTATAGGAGGTCATACATGGAATGTATATATAGGAAACAATGGATCAAATAATACAGGAAATATGGTTTACTCATTTATAAGAACTAATGGAAATATTAGTTCAGGGTCTCTAGATATTAAGGCAATAGCTAACTGGATTAAGAATACACCAAAATGGTATGGAGATATTATATTCGATAATATACAATTTGGATATGAGATTACATCAAGTTATAATGGTGGTAAAGGTTATAATTTTAATACAAATACTTTTTCTGTAACATCTAATTAGAAAAATGAAAGAAAAACTACAACTAAAGTTTCTTTACCCATAACCTCAAAAAAATGAATATAATGATACCATACGTTGGTTCCTTGTTGAGATGGTACATTTTCTTTGTTTTTCAATACAGTCATGAAATTCAATAATTAAAGTATTCGTTAAAAAACTGAGGGTTAAGCATTCTTGATGAAAATACTCATCAAGATCTGTGTAAATATCAGTAAGAGATAATTGTTTTAAATTTATTTGCAATGGAGGTATTAACATGTTTTTATATAAGAAAAAAACTGGATTTTTTAAAAGAATTTTTTCATTTACAACAGCTGCTTTAATGCTTATAGTTGTGGTAGTAAGTTCAAGAACTTACATAGCCGAGGCTGCAACCTCTTCGGTCAGTCAACTTAAAATAGTTGGGAGCCAATTATGTGACTCCACCGGTAAAGCTATTCAATTAAAGGGAATGAGTTCCCACGGACTTCAATGGTATGGGGACTACATGAATTATGATAGTATGAAATATTTAAGAGATAATTGGAACGTTAATGTTGTACGTGCTGCAATGTATACTGACCAAGGGGGATATATTTCAAATCCAACAACAACAAAGGCCAAAGTTAAGGAAATAGTTCAAGCTGCTATCGATTTAAATATGTATGTAATTATCGATTGGCACATACTAAATGATGGTAATCCTAATACCTACAAGGAACAATCAAAATCATTCTTCAAAGAAATGGCTACGACATATGGAAATCATCCAAATGTGATATATGAAATTTGTAATGAACCAAATGGTAGCACTACTTGGGCAAATGATATAAAACCTTATGCTCAATATATAATTCCTGCTATAAGAGCTATAGATCACGATAATATAATAATTGTTGGTACAAGTACCTGGAGCCAAGATGTTGACACTGCTGCAAATAGTCCTCTATCATACTCTAATATAATGTATGCATGTCATTTCTATGCAGGGACACACGGACAATCACTTAGAGACAAAATAGATTATGCTATGTCAAAAGGTATAGCTGTATTTGTAACAGAATGGGGAACATCTGATGCTTCAGGTAATGGAGGCCCATATATCAATGCATCTCAACAGTGGATTGACTATATGGCTAATAAAAAAATAAGTTGGGTTAACTGGTCATTATGTGATAAAAGCGAAGCAGCTTCTGCTTTAAAACCTGGTGCTAGTACAACTGGGGGATGGACAGATTCTGATCTTACAACGTCTGGTTTATTCGTAAAGCGAAATATAGGCGGATTCTACAAGTAGTACTATTACTAATAGCTTTCAAGTATCAGCACCAGTTTTCAACGTTACTGCAGGAACCTATAGTTCAACACAAACTGTAACATTAAGCTGTTCTACTTTAGGTGATACTACACTACAGATGGGACTAAATTCAAGGCCGAGTAGTAGGACTGAATAGTTACATTAGCACTATTATGTATTTTATTCCTGCTTGACTGAAATTATATGAAATTACGACATAATATTACAAAATTTCCACCAATAAATAAACCGCAAACCTAATTTAGATGTTAGTATAGGTATACAAAGAAAAAAAACATGCTTTGTATAATAAAATTAGAGGGTGAGGTACAAAAGATGAAGAAATCTTTAAGAGCATTAATATTAACTTTAGGTATTTTAGCAACAACAGGAATAGGTTCAACGGTGTACGCACAAGATTGTAGTACAGTAAAACAAGTTAACTCAGTAGAAAGTATACAAGCTATATGTGCTAAGTACGGTATTGCAGTTCCAAAGGGTGCGGAAGTTAAGGCTCAGGTAGCGGCGCCTTGTAAGGCAGCACCTACAAAAACTGCTCCTGCCAAAGCATCGACTACAAAGGCAACTCCTGCAAAGGCAGTTCCTACGAAAACGACACCTGCAAAGACGACTGCTACAAAGGCAACAACAACCCCAGTAGCATCAACTTCAACAGCAAATAACAAATTAGAAAAAGAAGTAGTAACATTAGTTAATCAGGAAAGAGCAAAACAAGGACTAGCTCCTTTAACTGATAATGTTAAACTTTCAAATGTAGCTAGAACTAAGTCAGAGGATATGGTAGCTAAAAACTATTTTGATCATACATCACCAACTTATGGTTCGCCTTTTGACATGATGAAACAATTCGGTATTACATATAAAGCAGCTGGTGAAAACATTGCAATGGGTCAACAAACAGCATCTTCAGTAATGACTTCTTGGATGAATTCGCCAGGACACAAAGCTAATATTTTAAGTAAGAATTTTACTGATATTGGAGTTGGAGTAGCAAAAGATAAAAGTGGAGCTATTTATTGGACTCAAGAATTTATAGGTAAATAAATAATTTAATATTAATCTGTGTTTTTATATATTGTAAATCACAATATATAGAAACATAGATTTTTTTGTTTTGTAAAAAAAATAAATAGATAATAGTTGTATTTATAGTAAAATTTTTATTGAGTTAACATCATTTTATAAAATATATGTTACACTTTAGATTATAATAGGAGAAAGGATGGTGAGGTTTACATTAGTTGGAAGAATTTCAAGTTCTAATGGGGTTTATAAGAAAATATAGTCCGGAATTTATAGAAAAAGGTAAATTATATATAGATAAAATGAAAAAAATATATTAATTAAAATAAAGATATATAGTATTATCATAAAGCATAGAGTATAAAGAATATTGTTGTATATGTAATAATATTAATGGAAGTGATATAGAAAAAATCTATTAAAGTGGTTGAAGATTTTAAAAAATTAGAGAGTGTGATTAAATGAAATTTTTAGAAAACATAGAAGATGGAACAATCAACATTAAAAAAATGGGAATTATTAAAGCTCTATTTGTAATGTTTCTATCAATTTTACTAGAGGTATTTGGACAGGTGCCTATAGAGGTTACAAATTTATTCTCTGGGAGATTTGAAAAAACATTGCCATATGTAATTTTTGTTTTTGGAGTATTGGTAAAATATTATGTTATTATCGTTTTACTTAAATGGCTTAGTAATAGAGCAAATGAGGAAAGTCATAAACCACATTTAAATTGGAAAAATTTTGTTTATGCAACACTTATGATTATATCCTTTCGACTTATATTTGATAACAGTTTGATATTTTGGGTAAGCGGTATATCTACGCCAAGTTTTATAAATGAGGCGGTGGATGAACTGGCTGTATCACCTGTTATATCAATAATTAGTGTTATAATCGTAGCACCTATATATGAAGAAATTATTTTTAGAGGGATTTTATTAAAAGGAATGTCTAAAAAAACAAATCCAACTGTAGCGATTGTGGTATCTGCATTATTATTTGCAGTAGTTCATATGAACATTCCCCAAGGCATAAATGCTTTTTTATTAGGATTAGTTCTTGGATTTATATATTTAAATAAGAGGTCAATTTATTTAAGCATATTTGCACATTTTATAAATAATGTTCTTGCTCTTTCATTGTCTTCATTCTTTTCATCAATAGGTGGAGAGTATGCCATAGAGATTCATTGCATATTCTCATTTGTAGGGATAATACTTTTAATTATCGCTTTCGATGGATATAAACAAAACAAAATAAAGAATAAGCCTGCGATATACAAGCAATTTATAGAAGTATAGATGTGGTAATTGTGAAAATAGTGAAAAACCCTCTAACATGTTATTATGTGTTAGAGGGTTTTTCAAGCTAATAAAAAATTATTATATTATAGGTAATTATTTTAATTCACTCAACATTTGGTTGGCTTCATCTTTTAATTGTTGAACTTCATTATCGGGAGCATCCTTTGTAGGATACCATCCCTTTTGTTTCATAGCATCAAATATCATATATTGAATGTTTTGATCATTTTTAAAATTACCAATTAGTGTATTTCTTAAATTTGCACAAGAAGATTCAGTTATCCCTGTACTATAAGCTGTAATAGTTTGTTTTTCAGAAGTAAGTAAATCTTGCATTAATTCTTTTTCAGTCATTTAATATCCCTCCATTTATATATTATTGATGAGAATCAAGGTATGCTTTTAATGTATTAAAATTTTGTTTATGTGTACTACTAGCTTCAGTACAAAGGTTTTTTAAATTCTGATCAGTGCATTGTGTACCATATTCATTAAATTTTTTATTAAGCAATGATTCATATCCTAACTGATCTTTAATTACTTTTAAGTTGTTACTTTCAAGTTGCTTATTTTCAGTATTCATAATATTTATTACCTCCACTTTTTTATTTAAATTGCTACCAAAGTATTATCTGCATTTTATATTTAAATATAAGTGGTAAATTAATGAAAATATTTATTTTAACGACATTTCAGAAGGAAGTCTCCCAATTCTATAAGTGGGAGTTACATACAATAACAAATAGAAAATTTTGGTGAAAGTATAAATCTCCTTCTGAAGTCGTTAATATTACAGCTCCACAGGAGATGATTTAATAGGTATTTATAGTATGTTTAAAAAATTTAAGAAATTTTTAAGGTAATATTAATCAATATTTAATAAAAATAGAGTACAATAATATAATAACGAGGGTAATTAGATGGGAGTGACTATTATGCCTACTATAAATATGCTGTCATCAGCGGATAAAGTAAAAGGTCAAGGAGTAGGGTCAGCTTACTTAGAACAAGTAGATTTAGTCAGGAATGGATTAGATAAAGAATATAAAGTTGTGGTAAATAAAAAAGAAAGAACCGATATAATGCATTATCATACTATCGACCTTAAGCATTATTTAAGTATATATTTTGCTAAAAGAAAAGGTGTAACAGTTGGTTATGTGCATTTTTTGCCAGAAACTATTGAAGGAAGTATTAAATTACCTAATATAATAAAAAATATTTTTTATAAATATATTATAAGCTTTTATAAAAAAATGGATTATTTAGTTACAGTGAATCCTAATTTTATACCAAGGCTTGAGGCTTACAATATCGATAGAAAAAAAATTACGTATATTCCTAACTTTGTTTCAACTGAAAAATTTTATAATCTTTCAATTGAAAAGAAATATATAGCGAAAGAAAAACTGAAAATTGATAGAGATGCGTTTGTTGTGCTTGGAGTTGGTCAAATACAAACCAGAAAAGGTGTTATTGATTTTATTGACATCGCAAAAAAAATGCCGGATGTACAATTTATCTGGGCAGGTGGATTTTCTTTTGGAGGTATTACCGATGGATATAAGGAATTAAAAAGTAAAATGGAGACTGCACCTAAAAATATTTTATTCACAGGAATAGTTGATAGAGATTTGATGAATGATATATATAATGTATCGGATGTTCTTTTTATGCCGTCATATAATGAGCTTTTTCCTATGTCAATACTTGAAGCGATGAATACATCTACTCCGGTACTTTTAAGAGATCTAGAACTTTATGAAGATATATTATTTGACTATTACTTAAAAGAGCACGATAATAAAGGTTTCATGAAGGCTATACAAAAATTAAAAAATGATTCGGATTATTATGAACAGGCTAAAAAAAAGGCGATTCGTGGGCACAATTTTTATTCTAGAGAAAGCGTACTTGGTATGTGGAAAAGTTTTTATAAAAAGGTATGGCTAAAAAAGGATAAGTAAATTAATAAAATGTTTTTTGCTTTATTTTTCACATGTATTAATATAATTATTACTATACTATTATGGAAATTAACTACCTTTTACTCCTGTTAATTTTTGATTTTTCTGCGTTTATTAATGAATAAGCAAGGGTATTAATGCTTATTAAATGAAGAATTTTCATAAGGAAATTATAGTAATTAAAGGGGATTGATTATGAATATTGGAATTTTTACTGATGCTTATTATCCGCAAGTAAGTGGAGTGGTTACTTCTACTATGATACTAAGAAATGAATTGATTAGACTTGGACATAGCGTAACTATTGTTACAGTTACACACCCGGATGTAGAGGAGAAGGAAGGTATAATAAGATTACCTAGTTTGCCATTCTTTCTTTTACCTTCTCAAAGGGTGGGGATAATATATTCACATAAAATTATGAACAAGATAAAAAAACTAGACTTAGATATAATACATACACAAACAGAATTTAGTATAGGTATCTTTGGGAGAATAGTTGCTAGAAGATTAGGTATTCCTGTAGTTCACACTTATCATACAATGTATGAAGATTATATCCATTATGTGTCTAGTGGTATAATGCTTAAGCCTGCATCACAATTCGCAAAAAAGGTAAGTAAGCTATACTGTAGAGATTGCAGTGCTATAATAGTACCTACCCAAAAGGTGAAAGATGCATTGCAGCAGTATGGCTTAAGAAGACATATAGATGTAATACCTACAGGCGTTAATATAGAACCCTTCAAAAAAAGCAACTTTGATGAAGATCTTATTAACGATGAAAAAAAATCTTTTGGAATAAATGAAACCCAACCAGTTGTATTATATATTGGGCGTATAGCTAAGGAAAAAAGTATAGATGTAATTATAAATAGTATGAATGAACTAATTCGAAAAATACCAAATTGTAAATTGCTTCTTGTTGGTGATGGACCAGAGCGTGAAAATTTAGAAACGTTAGCTAAACATTTAGGTATTGAGAAATCTGTAGTATTTGCTGGTGAAAAACCTTGGTCAGAAATTGGGAAGTATTATCAGATGGGGGATGTGTTTGTAGGCGCATCTCTTACAGAGACACAAGGATTAACTTTTGCAGAAGCTATGGCGGCACAAATTCCTGTTGTAGCTAAGTACGATAAGAACTTGGATGGTATAATCAAAGATAGAATTAATGGAAGAGTATTTTATAAAGATGAAGACTTAGCCGAAATATTATCTGAAGTTTTAATTAATAAAGAGGAACATGATTCAATGGTAAAAAATGCTTATGATGGAATAGAGCCATTATCTTCTAAGTGTTTTGGTGAAAATGTTGAGAAAATTTATATGGAAGTTGAAAAACAAAGCTGTATGTTACAAAATCAAAAAGTGACATAATTAATTTATGAGGAGAAAATTGTAAAAGACAATTTTCTTCTTTTCTTTTATTTTAAAGAAAAATTTATCCTATATTATTTATTTATTTGGTACAATGTAATAAATATAAAAAAAATGGAGTGGGTTAGAATGAAAATACTTTATTATGATTGTTTTTCGGGTATTAGTGGGGATATGAATTTAGGGGCATTACTAGATTTAGGTATAGATGAAAAATATTTAATAAATGAGTTAGGCAAGCTTAATTTAAAAGGATATGAAATAAAAGTATCAAGGGATATTAGAAAAGGCATAGAGGGAACCAAGGTAGATGTGCTTTTACAAGAGCATAACCATGAACATTCCCATGAGGAAGTTAGTGAGTTACATCATCATGACCACCATCACGATGATGCTCATGGTGAACATAATAATGAACATATCCACAATGACAATGAAGGCGCTCATACGCATGTGCATGCAAATATTGAGCATATCCATAAGGATCAAAGAAATCTTAATGATATAGAGAAAATTATAAATTTAAGTGAGTTAAGTTCTAAAGTTAAAGAATTAAGTATGAAAATATTTATGAAGGTTGCGCTAGCTGAGGCAAAGGTTCATGGAAAACCATTATATGAAATCCATTTTCATGAGGTAGGAGCGGTAGATTCTATAGTGGATATAGTGGGAGCTGCTATTTGTTTAAATTATTTAAATGTTGATAAAATAATGAGTTCTTCTGTAGAACTTGGTGGTGGGTTCGTTAAGTGTGCTCATGGTCTTATACCAGTTCCAGCGCCTGCTACTGTTGAGATTTTGAAGGGGATTCCAGTAAAACTTGGAGCAGTACCATTTGAAACTACAACCCCTACTGGAGCTGCAATTCTTGCAGCTAACGTTAAGGAATTTAAAGATGATAATAATTTTATTATAAATAAAATTGGTTATGGCATAGGGAACAGAGATACTGAAATACCTAATGTATTAAGAGTCATGTTAGTAGAGGAAGTAGATAAAGTAAAAGAGGAATATGATGATGAAACAGTTGAGCAAATCATTGAATGTAATATAGATGATATGAATCCTGAGTTATATGAGTATATTATTGATATGGTTTTTAACGAGGGCGCTTTGGATGCATATATAACTCCAATTATAATGAAAAAAGGGAGACCAAGCGTAAAAATAAGTATTTTATGTGAGGAAGATAAAACTACCAGGATGAAGGAAATACTGTTTAGAGAAACTACTACCCTTGGAGTAAGAAGTTTTAAAGTAGATAAAACAAAACTTAAAAGAGAGTTTATTAAAGTAAATACTAGTTACGGCGAAGTTACCGTAAAAGAATCTTACTATAAAGGTGAAAAAATAAAAAGCAAGTTTGAATATGAAGAATGCAAGAGAATAGCTAAAAGTACCGGGGTACCTATAAGTGAAGTATACGAGAAATTAAGAAATGAAATATAATATTATACTAAAGGATAAAATAAGGGGACTTTAAATTTAAAAAGGTGGGTAACATATGAATTCAAAAGAGATGGAGAACTTTCTTAAAAACATAAAAAATGGTGATATATCTATTGAAGATGGTATGGATAAGTTAAAAGATCTGTCTTATTCAGATTTAGGATTTGCAAAAATAGATAATCATAGAGAACTTAGAGTTGGGTATCCAGAAGTTATATATTGTGAAGGCAAAACCGTTAAGCAGATAAAAGGAATAGTAAGTCTAATGCTTACTAAGGATGTTAACATTCTTGGTACAAGGGCTACCAAGGTTATGTATGAAGGTGTTAAAGAAATATGTGGTGATGCCCAGTATAATGAACTTGCAAGAACAATTGTAATTAAAAGAAAGGAAACTGAACCATCGAGTACATACATTGCACTAGTAACAGGAGGAACGTCTGATATACCTGTTGCGGAAGAGGCCGCTGTTACTGCTGAAATTTTTGGGAATAAAGTTGAGAGGATTTATGATGTAGGTGTAGCGGGTATTCATAGACTTTTTGACAATTTAGACGTTATAAGGCGCGCTAAGGTAATTATAACTGTGGCAGGGATGGAAGGAGCACTAACAAGCGTTGTTGGAGGCTTAGTTGATAAACCAGTTATAGCTGTTCCAACAAGTGTAGGGTACGGAGCTAGCTTTAAAGGGCTTGCTGCATTACTTAGTATGCTAAATAGTTGCTCTAGTGGAGTCAGTGTTGTTAATATAGACAATGGTTTTGGAGCGGGATATTTAGCAAGTATTATAAATAAGTTATAAATTAGATTTAGATTAAAGATAAGTTACTCACTTAACCGAGGGTTATTATATCCTACGGTTAAATGAGTAACTATTTTTTTGTTAGGGACAAACTATTATTATTAAATTTGCCAGGTTATAAATTTTTTTTATAACATAATAAATAATCTATATTTGTTATAAAAAAGTATAAAAAGTATAATAGAGTTAAATATAAAAGAAAAAAAATTAAAGGGGTGTATTAAATGACAAATTTAAAAGGCCAAGACTTATTAAGAAATCCTTATTTAAACAAAGGAACTGCGTTTACAAAGGAAGAAAGAAAAATGTATGAACTTACAGGATTATTACCAAACGCTGTAAGAACTATTGAGCAGCAAGAACAGATAATTTATCAAAGAACTAAAGATTTTGCAGACAAATTAGAAAAACGTAATTACCTTATGAATTTATATGACACTAATAAAACTCTTTTCAGCTATGTTATAGGTAAACATATTACTGAATTTCTTCCTGTAATATATACTCCAACTATAGGCGATGCGGTAATAAACTATTCAAAAATCTATGATACTCCAAAGGATGCTGTTTTCCTTTCAATAGATCATCCCGAAGATATTAAAAAATCTATCGAGAATTCTTTAAAAGATCTTGATGAAATAAAATTGATTGTTGTTACTGATGGTGAAGGAGTTCTTGGAATAGGTGATTGGGGTGTTCAAGGAGTTGATATATCTATAGGAAAGCTTGCCGTATATACAGTAGCTGCAGGTGTTAATCCTAAAAATGCTCTTCCTATAGTAATAGATTCTGGAACAAATAATGAGGCACTTTTAAATGATCCACTTTATCTTGGAAATAAACACAAAAGAGTCACTGGAGAAAAATACTACGACTTTATTGATAAATTTGTAAAGATTGTTCTTGAGTTATTTCCTGAAGTACTTCTTCATTGGGAAGACCTTGGGCGTGGCAACGCAAGTGCCATCCTTGAAAATTACAGATCAAAGATTTGTACGTTTAATGATGATATACAGGGAACTGGGGTTATGATGGTATCAGCAATGAGTGCTATTGCCGAGGTAACTGGTATACCAATTAAAGACCACAAAATATTAGTTTTTGGTGGCGGTACTGCAGGGATAGGTGTATCAGATCAAATATTACTTGAAAAAATGCAAAGTGGATTATCAGAAGAAAATGCAATAAAGCAATTCTATCTTGTTGATCGCTTTGGTCTTATTACGCAAGATATGGATAATCTTACTGAGGGTCAGAAAAAATATGCAAGAGCCAAAGGTGAATTTAAAAAACCACTTACTAATCTTGCTGAGATAGTAGAGGCTACTAAGCCTACAGTACTTATTGGAACTTCTGGAGTAACCGGTGCATTCACAGAAGAAGCTGTAAGAAAAATGGCAGAGTTAAATGAAAAACCTGCTATTATGCCTATTTCAAATCCTACTAAACTTGCAGAAGCAAAAGCTACAGACTTGATAAAATGGACAGATGGCCGTGCATTAGTTGTAACTGGAAGCCCATCTGAACCAATTGAGCATAATGGGGTAACATATACTATTGGTCAGGCTAACAATGCGTTATTATACCCAGGATTAGGACTTGGTATAATAGTTGCAAAAGCTAAAACTGTATCCGATGGAATGTTATCTGCAGCCGCTCATGGAATAGCATCTCTTCAAGATCTTTCAAAGACTGGAGCTGCAATTTTACCTTCAGTTGAAAAAGTTAGAGAAGCATCAAAACTTGTAGCAATTGCTGTGGTGAATCAAGCAATTAAGGAAGGGTTAAACCGAATTGAAATTGTAGATGTTAAAAAGGCAGTGGAAGATAGTATTTGGGAACCAATTTACAAATAAAATAGATTAAAGGGGATGTTTTTACTTTTCAAGTAGTATCCCCATTATTTCCTTTTCAATTGAAGTCATATAATGTTCTTTTTTTACAACAATAGATATATAAAAATTTATAGCTGGAACTAGAGAGACTGTTTTTATTGATGTCATATTTTTTACTGCCATATTGATCATTATTCCTATACCAACTCCAGAAGCTATTAAGGATTTTGCTGTTTGTATTTCAGTTGTGTAATAGAAATTTTTCGTGTCAATACCATTTTCCAAACAAAGATCTTTTATCACTTTATTATGAATATATGAATCACCTAGGACCGTAAAACGCTCATCTTTAAGTTCATTAAAGGTAACTTCATGTTTACTTGAAAGTGGATGACTATTACTTGTACAAACTACGAATTGATCTGTTTTTAGAATAGTGGTATTAAGTTCATTATCTTTTAAAGGGGCAATAGAACCTATTAATGCAATATCAACTTCACCAGAATCTAGTAACTTTTTCATCGCTGTTGAACCTGTTTCAACAAGTTCAATATGGTTCACAAGACCATTTATATCTAACGACTTCATAAAAGGTGAAAAAAAATAAGCGCCAATCATCGGTGGAACTCCTAATTTTATTTTTGCTCCGCTTATTCTTGATATTTCAAGTTTTGCTGCTTTTATTTCATTTAGAACATTGTATGCTCGTTTCTCAAGGATTTTTCCAGCTTCAGTTAAGGAAAGTTGTGCTTTAGAATGATCTCTAATTACAAGTCTTTCTCCTAGTTCTTTTTCAATTTTATGTAGTGCCATTGTTATTGAAGGCTGGGAAACAAAAAGCATTTCTGCAGTTTTTGTGAAATTTTTATTTTGGCATAAATAATAAAAATATTCTAGATCTCTTATATTCATATATCACAACTCCTTAACAAACGAGCATACACTATTAATTTATAATAAGCAAACAATTTTACAATTTAATATTGTATGATTTGTATACTTTAACCGATATTACCATATAACTATAGGTTGTATGGTATAATTGGGTTAAACTTGTAGTTATATATGAGGTGAGGAGGTGTTCCAATGGAAGATAGAGCAGGAATGGTAGCCATCATTTTAGGCGCAATAATAGCAGCATGGACAGTGGGCAAGACCTGGGGTGGTAAAAAAAATAAATAGATTTAGTAGGGATGTTTCATAAATTATGAAACATATTTAAAATAAATAAGATAGTATATTGAATCAAAAGGAAAAAGTCATCTGAAATTCAGGTGACTTTTTCCTTTTATTAAATTTAAGGGCTAAATATTATAATATTTTATATTATTACCAAATAAAAGATTATATTCTAAAAATATGTTGAATTGTATGTATTATTACATATATAATAAAGGTATAAGGGTTTAAGGGTGATGATGAAATGAAAAAAAAGAAGAAATTTAATAAAATTAATAGCTTATTTATAATTATGTTAGTTATATTTTTAATAATAAGTTCAAAGTTATACTATATGCAAATAATAAAAGGACAATATTATAAGGATTTAGCAACTGTGAGTTCGCATAAGTCTATAACGATAGAGGCACCAAGAGGGCTTATAAAAGACAAAAATGGGATAGTACTTGCAACAGAAGTACTAGGTTATAACCTTACATACACAGATTCAACTAAATCTAGTAAACAGTTGTTTGCAACACTACAAAAGGTCTTTAAAATCTTGGATAAAAATGGAGAGAGTCAGACAGATAACTTCCCTTTAAAAATTAAGCCATATAGATTCGAATTTAGTTCAAGTGATCCTAATGTAGTACAAAGCTTAAAGTTAAGATTTTTAAAGGAGAGATGGATTCAAGATAGTATACTAAAAGCAAAATTTAAAAATAAAAAAGAAGCCGATTTAACTAAAGATGAAAAGACAAAACTAAATAATGAACTCTTGAAATTAACTCCAGAGCAAATATATAATAAGCTTCTTAAGGACTATGACGTAATAAAAGGAGTTTCAAGTTTAAGTATCAAGGAAACACCAGAGTTAATAAGAAGATATTTAATTGTAAAAGATGGTATAAAAATGAACTTTTTTTCTGCATACAAACCAATTAGTATAGCAACTAATATAAAAGAAGATACATCGCTTATATTCGAGCAAAACCTCTCAGAACTGCCTGGAATTAAGGTGGAAAATCAACCTACGAGGAAATATCCATATGGACAGTTAGCTTCAACAGTTTTAGGCTATATAAGTAAAATAAGTTCTGCAGATAAGGAAAAATATTTAGCAAAGGGTTATGATACAAGTTCAGATTATGTTGGAATTTCTGGAATTGAAGCTGCATTGGAGAGTAGCTTAAAAGGAGATAACGGAGAAAACGTGATTCAAAAGCAGGGTAAGTTAAATAAAGAAGTTATAAGTAAGAAGGTTACCCCTGGTAAAAATGTTCAACTTACAATTGATGCTAATTTACAATATGCAACAGAAAATGCTTTGAATAGTCAAATGAAGATATTACAAGGAATGAAGGAAGTACAGGGCTTAAATGTATCAAATGCTACAAGGGCTGCAGCAGTTGCTATAGATATTCATACTGGCGGCATACTAGCACTTGCTAGCATGCCTGGTTATAATCCCAATGATTTTTCAACTTCGCAAGGACTAACGGATATTCAATCAAAAAAATATTTTAACCCAGATTATGAAGTGATGGCAAAAGCTCAGGAGAAACCACAAGATATAATTGATTATATGTTTCCAATAGATAAAAGTATAAAAGGGAATACAACAGTTAGGAAGGATCTATATGATTACTATCCTAAATATTTGTATAATTATGCAACTATGTCACTAATTCCTCCGGGTTCTACTTTTAAACCAATGACTGCAATAGCAGGTCTTGAAACTGGAGTTATAGATGGTGAGTCTACTTATGATGATCAAGCTGGATATGATATGGCAGGCACGAATGAAAACAATGGAAAAGATTGGAACTCTTTCAAAACGGATAAGGCGCAGGGTGTTGTAAAGGTGGTAAAGGCATTAGCAGTATCCAGTAACCCATTTTTTATGAATGTAGGTCAGAAATTGAGAGAAAAATTTGGTGATGACGTTTTAGCTAAATATGCATGGACATTTGGATTAGGAGCAGATCCTAAAGTAAGTAACCCTAGTACGGGAATAGAACTTAATGAAAATTTTGGTCAGGTATATAATAAAACATCTATGAAAACTTTGTCAGCATCACAAGCTCTTTATACTATTGAGCATGATTTATCTCTTGGATTAGGGGGCACAGGATCAAACTTTCCTCAGATAGATTTATATGATAGGGATGGAGATAATCTTATTGTTTATGATGGAAAAAAACTTTCAGAGATAAAAATTCAGATCAAAAATTATATAAAGGACTCTGTAAAAAATGGAACTTTTTCAAAGAATAATTATAATGGACTGTTTAAACAATTAATTGCTACAGATCCTAAGTACAAAGGAAAAAACTTCACTGATTCTAATTTACAATCGATTATAAATGATATAAACTATCAAGCAGTTCAGGAAGGGTATGGCTCTTTAAGTTTACCACATAATATCTTTAATGCATCTATTGGACAAGGCATGGATAGTTTTACGCCTCTTCAGATGGCGAATTATATAGCAACCATTGCAAATGGTGGAACAAGATATAAAGTTCATTTGGTTGATACCATAAAAGATTCCAATGGTAAGCTAGTATCTAAAACAAAACCGGTTATTTTAACTAAAACCAATTTAAGTACAACAACTAGAGATCTAGTTATGGAAGGTATGAATAACGTTACCGGTGCAGGAGGTGGAACAGACGGAACTGCATATGAAGCACTTAAGGATTTCCCTATACCTACAGGTGGTAAAACAGGCACAGCGCAGTTCAATTCACTTGAATTAATGAATAAAGTAGGTAGAGGAGATTATGCGTGGTATGTAGGCTATGCTCCGGCTAAAGATCCTCAAATTGCTATATCTATAGTTATATTTGACGGTGGTTATGGTAGTTATGCTGCAAATGTCGCTAGAGGGATGTATGAAAGTTATTTTAGAAATGATCCTCGGATGGCAAAATATAAGGATACATTTGATATAAAAATAAAACGTATGAATTAAATGTTATATTGAAATCCCATTTAGAATTCCTTAATGGGATTTCTTTTTTGAGTTTTATTACAAGGCACGTAGGAGAAAACTAATACTTTTACTATGATGTAAACTCACTATTATAAACACTCTCATAGACTTTAAGAGTACGACCAGCAGTGTTTTGCCATGAAAATTGTTTAGCTCTTAGTAATGCCTTAGCACTGAGTTCAGATCTCAATTTTTCACTACTTAAAAGGGTACCTATGGCAAGAGCGATACCTTCAATATCATAGGGATTTATTAAAATACCAGTGTCTCCTACAACTTCTGGAATGGAGGTAAGATTAGAGGCTATAACAGGAGTTCCACAATTCATTGCCTCAAGTGGGGGAAGTCCAAATCCTTCATAAAAAGATGGATAGATGATGGCATCACAGCTGTTATAAAAAAGAGGTAAATGTTCTTCAGGTACAAAACCTGCGAAAATAACATGAGACAACATGTTTAGTTCATTTGTAAGTTTCATTAATTTTTGACCAGAGTCTCTATAATCACCTACAATAACTAAATTGTAATTTTCACTTAAATCTTTATATACCTTAGAAAAAGCAGTTATTGCAGAGGCTACATTTTTTCTCTCGCTAAAACCACCGACATAGAGTAAAAATGGATTATTTAAATTGTATGCTTTTTCTAAAAAATTTTTACAGTGAAGCTTATCGAGTGGGGTATATTTTGCGTCCGCCGCCAGTGGCGTTACAAAGATTTTAGACTCATCTATTGGGAAATATTTAAGAATATCTCGTTTTGAAAATTCAGATACCGTTATTATTCCATCAGAGTTACCTATAATTATTGGCATTTCTTTTAAAAATTTCAGTAAATATCCTCGGCCGACTGTTTCAGGCATAACGTATGGAATCAAATCATGTATAGTGACTACTTTCTTGCAAGATATAGCCTGTGAAAAACCTATGCCGTTTTGTGGCATATGATATATATCTATATTTTCTTTTGAAATATTTTCTGGGAAATAATAATCCTCAAAGAATCTTTGATGTTTTTTTGATGTCATTATTATTTTGCAGTTGTCTTTTTTTATACTTTCAAAATTATTACCTGACCAAAAAATGTGGTAATTATTAACAGAATCTATGTTAATTAAATTCTTAAGTACATTTTCTGTATAAGTCCCAATACCAGTTCCATTATATAAATTGATGCCTCTAGCATCAATTGCAATCTTCATAGGATTCACTCCTTAAAATTATTAAAAAAGTCTTATGTTTAAAAGAATTTATTAAAAACATTATATATATTAATATACTATTTTAACTTAAAAAGTGTGTCATTTGAGCAAATATAATTGTGCACAAATCATTCTAAAGGTTCATATATTGCAATAGAACAATAATTTGGAGGCATTGATTTGGAAATACAAGAGGTAAAGGAGATAGTAAAGAATAATTACTCTCTTAGTATTAATAATATAGAAAAAATAAAAAACGTTTATAGGATAGAAACTAGAGATAATATGTATTGTTTGAAAATAGTTAATTATGAACTTGGGCATTTTTTATTTATTATTGGCGCTATAAAACATTTGCAGAATAATGGATTTCAAAGTATACCTGAAATTATTGAGACTAATGATCAAAAGGAGTATATAACACTCCAAAATAAATATGCTTATTTAACACTATGGGTAGATGCAAGGGAATGTGATTACGATAATCTAGCAGAAATAAAATTATGTACATCGAAACTTGCAGAGCTTCATAAAAAAAGTCTGAATTTTAAAGTCACACCTGATATGAAACCGAGAATAGCATGGCTGAAGTGGATAGAAACTTTTAAAACTCGCGGAAATGAAATATTGGATTTTAAGAAAAGGATAAGTGGAAAAAAATGTTTTACAGAATTTGATAGTAACTATTTGAAAATTATGCAAGGTGAGCTAGAAAGGTGTAATAAAGCAGTAAATAACCTGTGTAGAAGCGAATACGTAAGTAAGATGAAGGAAGAAATTAAACATAGGGGATTCTGTCATCATGATTACGCGCATCATAATGTGTTACTTGAGAAAAGTGGGGGCGTGAGTGTAATTGATTTTGATTATTGCATCTTAGACACTCATTTACATGATTTAAGTAGTCTTTTAATAAGGAGAATGAAAAACGGTAAATGGAACCTTGAAAATGCACTTTTCATAATGTATGAATATGATGAGACATTTCCAATATACAAAAGTGACATAGAGGTAATGGCAGCGTTTATGGAATTTCCTCAAGAGTATTGGCAAATAGGAATTCAATATTATTGGGAAAAAAAGGATTGGGGAGAAGAGTTTTTCTTAAAGAAACTTGAAAAGATGAATGAGGACAAAGAGGAGAAACAAATTCTTATTGATAAGTTTAGAAAAATAAAATATGGGAGGTAATGTTATGGGGAAAAGCAAAAAAGATATGTGTATGGATGAGCCTGAATTTGACATAAGTGAAGTAGAAGAATCAACTGTTGAGGAATATGATATGAAGCTTGACAATATGAAGGGTGAAGTTAAAAAACTTAAAAAAATAAGGAGAAGACAAAAAAAACTTAATGAATTAGAGTTTCAGCATAAGGAAATTTTAAGAAAAATGGATAAAAGTTGTAAAAAAAATAAATGACACCGTGCTATAGTAAATAGCACCTGGCTATAGTATAGCAATTAATAGATTGAATTTGAGGTGGTGCAAGTGGCAATAAGCATCTATAATGATTTTTCTGACTATATGATGTTTAAGGATATTAAAAAGGCAAATGTTATTGAGTTTAAGTATAAAAATGCAGAGATAGACATACCAGAAGAATTAGTAATAAAGCAGTTCGTTACTATTTATACAGTACATGAAAAATGTATGGGGTTTAACGGTTATCTTAGAAATAGATTAAATAACAATACTGGTAAAACAGTAGAAGATTATAAAAAATCTATCAAAAAGCTTACTGTAGATATAAATAACATTAAAAAAGATGGACCTCAAAATTCATTTGAAGAAGTAATTATTAAATATGGGGAAAAAGTTATTGATAGAGGAGAAGAGTGTATAAGGAAAGTGAAGGATTCAAATTATTTAGAAATTATAACAAGAAGTATGAGACGATCTGAAATATGCTTAGGGAATACAGATTTTCAAAACCTTAGGAGGAGTGATTTTATTTACGTGGTTGATTTTAATAATTGTAGTTACAACATGGTGGAGATGGATTGTCTCCCTTTACTTAGTAGGTTAAAAAGAAAAGGAGCAAAGCTTGATTTTTGTAAGCTCGCTAAAGAATTTTGTTATATCGAAGGACTAGATGCTGATAGTGAAAAATTTTTAATAGCATTAATCTCATATCCTCATGAGTTCATGAAATGTTGTAATAGATATAGAACAGGTAAAAGAGTGTGGCATGAGGATAAGTTTTCACAGAGGATTAAAAAAGCTTTAGTTCAAGATGGAGATCCATTATTTTAAATTAGTAAAATGGAAACTAGAGAGGTGAAAATATGTTAGATGTCAGATACAAAGATAAGGCGTATTTAAGCAAATATGATCTAGATGTAAATTTATTTAGCAAATTTGATCTTGTGGTTTATGATGTTATTCCAGTAAGAAAGGTTTTTATACTTGATACAAATAAAGGTGATAAAGTTTTAAAAAAGGTAAACTACAGTATAGAGTTACTTGAATTTATTAATTATGGTATTGAATACATTAGAAATAATAATTTTGATAGAATTATTCAATTTGAAAAGACGAAAGCTGAACTAATATATGTTCCATGGAAAAGTGATATATATTGCATTATGAATCTAGTAGAAGGGAGAGAGTGTGAGTATAGTAATCCAGTTGATGTAAATCTTGCATCCAGAGCGATAGCTGAGCTTCATAAAGCATCACAAGGCCTTATGCATAAGGAAGAATTCGAAAGGCTACTTGCAAAGAATGAGCAGCGGTACTTAGGCGGTAAGATTATACAAAATTATAAGAATAAATTAGATGAACTTATGTTTTTTAAAAGCATAGCAACCCTAAATGAAAATAAAAATGAATTCGATGATATATTTTTAGAGCATGTACAATATTACTCGGAAAATATAAAAAGAAGTATAGATATTATTAAGGGATCAAATTATTACGAATTATGCGCTGAAAAAGAAAAAATCGTGTTTTGTCATCATGATTTGGCTCATCATAATATATTAATTAACAAGGGAGAAGTGTATTTTTTAGATTTTGATTATGCTGTTGTAGATTTAAGGGTTCATGACGTTTGTAATTTTGTAAATAAAGTAATAAAAAATTTTTGTTATGATAAAGATAAATGTAACAGTATTTTACAAGAATATACAAAGGTAAACCCATTAGACGATAGGGAACTCAAAGTGCTTTATGGTATGCTTAGCTTTCCTGAGGATTTCTATAGTATATCGAAAGACTATTATACAAGGAAAAAACAATGGAGTGAAGAGGTATTTTTAAATAGATTAAAGAAGAAAGTAGAGTATAAAGAGGATAGAGAAAAGTTTTTAGAAGACTTTAAAAATAATCATAATTGCTAGAAAAAACCCCCACTTAGTGATAAAAGCACTATGTGGGGGTTTAAAGTAGTGAAATTATATTTTGTTTGTATTTAGTATGTTTTGATAAGCGATTAGAGTATTTGCGGCTGTATTATCCCAAGTCAAGGTAGATGCTCTTTTTAATCCTTTAGTTATAAGAGACTGCCTTAAGAGATCGTCATGAAGTACATTGTACATTTTTTCACTTAACTCATTAATGTCATAAGGATTTACAAGAAGCGTTGAATCTTTAACTATTTCAGGTATAGATGTGACATTTGAGGTTATTACAGGTATTCCACAGGCCATTGCTTCAATTGGTGGTAGACCGAAACCTTCATAAAATGAAGGATATACAAAGAGCTCACAAGCGTTGTACATGAAGGGTATATGATTCATAGATATAAAGCCTGGAAAGACTACTTTATCATCAATGTGAAGAGCTTGTGCTCTTTTTTTATATATGTCATAGGATTTACCTTTGCTACCTGCAATGACTAATTTAATGTCTTTTTTTAATCTTGGAAGAAGCATACTAAATGAATCAAGTAACCCAAGAATGTTTTTTCTAGGACTGAACCCTCCGATATATAAAATATAGTCCCCTGTAATAGAATAGTTTTTTTCAACTATAGATTTACTAAAAGTTTTATCATATGGTTTATAAATATCCTCACTAGCTAAATAAGTAACGTATATTTTTTCTCTCGGAAAGTTAAAAGCTTTAATAATATCTTCTTTCGAATACTCTGACACAGTAATTATTCCATCACACATAGGAATGATGTTTGGTAATTTTTCATTAAAAATCTTAAGATATTGATCACCTACGGTATCTGGCATTTTATATGGAATAATATCATGTAGCGTAATAACAAAGGGGCAATCTTTGCTAACAGGTAAACCAATACCATTTTGAGGGACATGGTATATATCTATAGACTTGTCTAGTAATGGGTTAGAGACATTTACCTCATTCCAGAAGTTATCTTGTTTTTCCTGCTTAATAGGGTTTATATGGAAATTATTTTTGAATGGTATACCTAGATTACAGTCGTTTGGTACAAAAAGCGAATAATCATTATAATTATCAATTTTATTTAAAGAGTTAATTAGTTGGTAAGAATAAGTTCCTATACCAGTTCCTCTATACCACTTTGCAGCTCTAGCATCAATTCCAATTTTCATTTTAAGACTCCTTAAACAACGATTTAATATATCTATATATTTTATTATATTAAAAGAAAGCATAAATGTTATTAAAATATTCAAGAATTTATTCTAAAATAAAATATTAGTAATATAAATGATATAGGGGGTGAGTAATATGATGAGGGAATTTGAAATTGAAAGACAGTATGGCATTAAAATAGAAAGTATACGCCCTAACAAGGGAGTGTATTTACTAAAGACAGATGATGGAGCTAAGTGTCTAAAAAAAATAAGTTACGGTACACAAAAACTTTTGTTTGTATACGGAGCTAAAGAACATCTTGCAAATAATGGCTTTGACAAGGTGGATAGATATTTTTTGAATACTGAAGGAAATCCTTATGCATTAGTTAATGAAGATATTTACACACTTTCAAAGTGGATAGATGGTCGCGAGTGTGATTTTCGAAATGAAGAGGATTTGGTTTTAGCTGCAAAAAACTTAGCTTTTATGCATATTGCATCAAAGGGGTATGATCCACCAGAAAACAGTAAGTTAAAAACAGATCTTGGAAGATGGCCAAATTTAATGGAAAAAAGAATAAAGTCATTTGATAAAATGCAGGGAATGATTAGAAAAAAGAAGAATTTTAAAACGGATTTTGATATGAACTATATTAGGAGTGTAGAGGATCAAAAGATACTCGGAAAAAGAGCTATGGCGATACTCGAAGACTCAAGGTATTTTGACATATGTAGGCAAACAGAAGAAGAAAAAGGGTTTTGCCATCATGATTATACTTATCACAATATTATTGTTGATAAAAATAATGATGTAAACATAATTGATTTTGATTATTGCAAAAGAGAAGTAAAAGCATATGATTTATCTAATTTTTTAATCAAAATGCTTAAAAAGCAGGATTGGGACATAAAGTATGCTGAAATAGTATTAGAAGCATACAGTAGTGTAAATCCTCTGTCATTAGAAGAGTACAGACTTGTATATGCATTCCTAGTATTCCCACAACGTTACTGGAGACTTTGCAATAGATACTACTATAATGAAGTTACGTGGATTCAAAACACTTTTAACAAGAAGATGGAGGAGCTAATTTCTGAAAAAGAAAAGTTTATGGTATTTATTGAAGATTATAAAAGAGTATTCAATCAGAAATAGTACGAAGCACATTATTCATTAAAGTTATGTAGATGAAATATTTACATAACTTTTTCATGCTCACCTATTAGCTATAATTTCATAATATATAATATGAGATTAAATGTGGAGGTGGGTTTGTGAAAATAGGAGATATTGTAGTAAGAAAATCTTACGGCGGAGACATTACTTTTAAAATAATGGATGTTGTAATTAGAGATAATAAAGATGTGTTTTTACTTAAGGGAATAAATTTAAGAATAGAAGCGGATTCAACAAGCGACGATTTACAATTAGTATCAGAAGATGTTATTTATGAAATTGATAGAGTTTTTAATAAAAAAGTAAATGAATCTATTAAGAAAATATTAATTAATAGGGTTAAAGGTACTAGGGGAGATAAATCAGAAACAATTGATTTTAAAGGAAAAATTAAAGAATTACAATCAAAAAAAGAAAAATACAAAGACTACAAAAATAAAAATATGGCTTTCGGAAGGCCAGGAAAAATATTGCATGTGGATGGTGACTCTGAATACTTAGAAGTTTGTCTAAAGACTTATAAACAGTTATCTTTGGATGCTGTAGGTAGAGTAATATCTGAAAAAGATCAAGCAAATGAGATAGTAAATCTTGTTAAAGAAGTTAAGCCTGATATAGTAGTGATTACGGGGCATGATGGCATGGTTAAGGGAATTACCGATTATATGAATTTAGATAATTATAGAAATTCAAAATATTTTGTAGAGACGGTTATTGCCCTTAGATCTTATAATAGTAATTATGATGATTTAGTTATTTTTGCAGGTGCATGTCAATCGTGTTATGAGGCAATTTTAGATGCTGGTGCTAATTTCGCTAGTGCTCCCAATCGTGTTCTAATCCATTGTTTAGATCCTGTTTTAGTTTCAGAGAAGATAGCCTATACAAATATAGAAACTGTTGTAGCTATAGAGGATGTTATAGAAAATACTATAACAGGACTTGCAGGTATAGGTGGATTGCAAACTAGAGGTAAGTATAGAGAGGGGTTTCCTAAATCACAGTATATATAGATGGATGTAATAAATGGATTTATATATAAAATATAATACAATTAACGTTAAACTGGAGTTTTAGGGGGTAAAGGTTCATAAAATAGATGAAAATTAATTATATGACTAATAATCCATGAAAAATGAATTTTGTTAACACAAAATCAACATTGACAAAATTGTTATAGTAGTGATAAAATGTTATGCCTACTTGACAAGAACAAAAATATGATATATAATATAAAATGTGGAAAGAGGGTGTTTTGCAGTGGAAAAAATTAATGTATTGACCTCAATAAAAGATGAAATTGAAAGTCATGTTGGCGAGAGAGTAACACTTAAAGCTAATGGTGGAAGAAGAAAAATTCTTGTGGATAATGGAGTTATTGAAAAGACATATCCAAATATTTTTGTTATTAGATTAGAAAAAGACACCCACAGGACTGTGACGTATAGTTATTCAGATGTTTTGACAAAGACGGTTCAAATAGTTTTTGCAGGATAAGCGATACTGTATCATAGTATCGTTTTTTATATTTATAAATTAATCTTATGAATTTAGGATTAACAAGGCATATATTAGGTAAAATGCATTTAGTTAGCAATAACAATGTGTTTTACATGATATATGTTTTTTTATTCGAAAAATATGATGAATTATGTTATACGATTATAAAAAATAAATATCATATTTTGATCACTATTTATATATATATTATATAGTAGGTATTTTAGGAGGGTAGCGATGTGTAAATGTTACCCCAATAGAAATACAAGGAGGTATAATATGGAGATAAATTTAATTAAGGAAAATATTGAATATGAACAATTACTAGGAGAAAACACTGTTGATACAGTGGTGAAAGAGGAATACGTGATACCGGATACTCATCCAGATGTAAAAGAAATTCTTATGTTAGATGTTAAAGTTTCTATAAACTCTAAAGAAATAATTCAAGATAAAGTATTTTTAGAAGGTGAAATCCAATATAATGTACTTTATATTACAAAGGATCAAGAGCGCAGCGATGTTGAGAATGTTGTATATAATTCTAAATTTTCAAATACAGTAGATATAGTGGGTGCGATGCCTGAAATGCTTTGTGATGCTGAGTGTTTTGTAGAACATATGGAGTGCAGAATAGTTAATGAGAGAAAAATATGCCTAGAGGGTATTTTAAAATCAAAATCTGAAATATATAAAAATTATAATTTTCAAATAGTTAAGGATATCGAAGCGGTTAAGGATGTACAATATTTAAAAAATCCTACTAGTATAGATAAGGTAACAAAGAATTTTGAAGGTGAACTTATTGGTAAAGCTAATATAAAAGTTCCAATGGAGAAACCAGAGATTGCTAAAATTATAAAGTGTGATGTTAGTATTCATAAAAAAGAAGTAAAATTATACGAAGGGAAAATTCAACTTAATGCATATGCGCTTATTAATATGATATATAAGGGTAAAGATAGTAGGGAACTAATTTATGTTGAACACGAAGTTATGGTAAATAAGGAAGTAGATTTTGAAGACGTAAAGCCTTATATGGATAATTATACAGATTTTAAGGTAGATGCGATGGAGTATGATATTAAGGAAGATGACTTAGGAGAAAAAAGAATTATTGATGTAGAGTTTATAATAAAAACTAATACACGAGGTATGTATAAAGAGGAAGTGGATATGATTGAAGATGTATATTCACCAACTACGATGCTTGAGATGGATAAAAAAGATTACGGTCTTAATGTAATGCAAGGACAATTATTAACGGAGACATTAGTTAAGGGAGATATAGAAGTAGACAGTAGTAGAAGCGCACCAAGTAAGGTTATTATGACTAATGCGACTGTTTGTATAACGGATAAAAAGGTAATAGAGGATAAGGTTATAATTGACGGTATAATGAATGTAACGGTGTTATACAGAAGTGATGATGAAGAAAAATATTTATCTGCTGTATCTGAGGAGATTCCTTTTACATGTGGAGCTGATATATTAGGATCTAAGATAAATATGAGTAGTATGTGTAGAGTATCAATGGAGAATATAAATGTAGATATTGAGGCAGGGAATATAGCAGTCAGGGCTGTTGTAAAAGTGTATGTACGTGTAAATTATATGGTACAAAAGAAATTCTTAGTTGATGTTTATCCAATAGAGGGTGAAGTACCTGCTAAAAGAGCTAGTGTTACTATTTATGTAGTTCAAGTTGCGGATACATTGTGGAAAATAGCTAAAAAATATAATACTACAATTCAAGACATTGCAAGAGTTAATCAAATAGAAGATCCTAATGTTATAAAAGTTTCGCAAAAACTTATAATACCAGGTAGAATAATTATCTAATTAAATAACCTTTGGTGTATTTAAAAATTGATATTTATTTTAGGTGGAATTAGCCCTAATGTGTTGTAAATAACACATTAGGGCTTTAGTTATAGTATCTTATTTTAAATTATATGTAGCAATATTAATTTTGTTGTAATATACTAATTTTAATAGCAATATTGTATGAGAAAATAATCATAGTGTAAATCTTAAGATTCGTAGGGGACTAAGTAACTATTTAAGCGGTAGCTTGAGAAACTGTTAATAAGAGTTGGAGGAAAATCATGTTAGTAAAAGCTTATGGAAAAATAAACATATCTTTAGATGTAGTAGGTAAAAGAGAAGATGGGTATCATCTACTAAAAATGATTATGCAAAATGTAGATTTATATGATTCTTTGTCCTTTCAAAAATGTAATAAGGGTATTAATATAAGCTGTAATAAACCTTACATACCTACAGATGAGAAAAATTTAGTATATAAAGCTGCAAAACTTTTTATGGATACTTATGATATTCATGAAGGCATAAACATATATCTTAAAAAAAACATCCCGGTTGCCGCAGGTATGGCGGGTGGTAGTGCAGATGCAGCGGCTGTTTTAAAGGCACTTCCGCAGATTTTTAAAATAGATGTGGATGTTAATGAACTTATGAAGCTCGGCGTAAAAATAGGGGCAGATGTTCCTTATTGCATAATGGGAGGAACTGCATTGTGTGAGGGGATAGGAGAAATTATTACTCCTCTTAAGCCATTTAAAAACCAAATTTTAGTGCTTGTAAAGCCTAATTTTGGAGTATCAACAAAGGAAGTTTTTAAAAATTTAGATGTTACCAAAATTTTTAAGCATCCAGATACTGATTCAATAATTAAGGCTATGGAACAAGAAAACGTAGAGGCTGTATGTAACGGCATGAAAAACTTGCTTGAAAATGTTACTTTAAGAAAATATCCCGTGCTTAAAAGGATAAAAGAAGATATGGTTAAAATGGGTGCAATGGGTTCTATGATGAGTGGAAGCGGACCTACGATATTTGCTTTCTTCGATGATATGTTAAAAGCCCAAAGATGTTATGATAAATTTAAAATTCAATATAAAGAAATATATTTAACAAGAACAATTTAGATATAATTTTTTAGGAGAACATAAGAACGTGTAAAAATCATTTGTGATTTTTGCACGTTTTTTATATTTATTACCATGTATCTAAGTGAATATTTTTTGCAAGTGTCGTAAAAACTAGCTGTATAAAATAAAAATAAAAATATTCAAGTATAGGTTTTTTATAACTTGAATTAATTTGTTAATTATACTAAAACAAGGAGTGAAAAATGAGAATATTAGGTTTGTTTGATATATATTTTTTAGCAATGATGCTGATTGAAGGCACCATTGTACTTACCGTAGATGCTAGATTTTTTAAGAAGTCTGGCAGTGTGATTCTTAGTAGAAAAGCGCACACCATAGGTTGGATTTCAATAATTATAGCTATCATTCTATTTATAATAAGGTGGATGATTTAATAAGTACGAATATTTAGACCATACATATATATTAAGGAAGTGAAGCTTATGAAGGAAATAATAAACGATAAAATTGAATTAAAAGCAGAAAAAAACATTAAATACCTAAAAGAGCTTTTACAAGATAACTCGGATATGATTTTTAGAACTTTTAATGTAGGAAAGTGGGAGGCATCATTAGTCTATATAGATGGAATGGCAGATAAACTGCTACTTGATCATTATGTGTTAGAGCCACTAATGCTTGCCGCAAATGGAATAGAGGATGTAGAACAAATAAAAGACAATGTGCTTGCGGTCACTGATATGCGAGAAGTGAAAAAAATGAGTGAAGGAGTTAATGCTGCACTTTCTGGTGACACATTAATGTTTATAGATGGGTTAGAATGCGCCTATGTTATTGCTTCGCGTTCTTGGCCTGCTAGAGGGGTAGGTGATCCATCTGGCGAAACCGTAATTCGCGGAGCTAGGGAAGGGTTTACAGAAACTATAAGATTTAATACTGCTCTAATTAGAAGACGGATTAGAGATACTAGGCTACGAATTAAACGTAAAACCTTAGGAACTAGATCTAAAACAGATGTGGTTATTATGTATATTGACGATATAGCAAATAAAGGAGTACTTGACGAGCTTGAGCACCGAATAGATAAAATAAACATTGATGCAGTTTTTGATAGTGCATACATTGAGCAATTAATAGAGGATAATAAATATTCTCCTTTTCCTCAAATACAAAGTACAGAGAGGCCGGATGTAGTCGCTGCAGCTTTATACGAGGGAAGAGTAGCACTTCTTGTGGATAATTCTCCGTTTGCAATTATTGTTCCAGCTACATTACCTAATTTATTTCAATCACCTGATGATTATTATCAGAGATGGATGCATGGTTCTATGGTTAGATTTATAAGGATGATTTCTATTTTTATTTCTCTTACTGCACCAGCACTTTATGTAGCAATCACATCCTATCATGCAGATATTATACCTACTAAATTAGCCTATGCTATAGCAGCGTCAAGGGAGGGTGTTCCATTTCCGGCATTTATAGAGGCTATAATCATGGAAATATTTTTTGCGTTACTTATGGAGGCTGTGGTTAGGTTGCCAAGGCCCATTGGAGCGACTATTGGTATAGTTGGAGGACTTGTTATAGGGCAGTCGGCAGTAAGTGCAGGAATAGTTAGTCCAATAATGATAATTATCGTGGCAATTACTGCAATTACTACATTTGTAACCCCAAGCTTTGAGGTCGCTATGGCTTTTAGAGTTGTTAGATTTTTGCTTATTATAGCTTCGGCAATTATAGGGTTCTATGGAATAATGATTGGGCTTATTGTACTTCTCATTCATCTAGTTAGAATGAAAAGCTTTGGAGTACCTTATTTAGCTCCAGCAGTTAATACCAATATTAAGGATTTGAAAGATATGTATATTAGAGAGCCAATATCTGAACTAAAAGAGAGGCCTAAATATATGGAAACGGGAGATAAGATAAGACAGAAATAGATTGAATCGCTTTTTATTTGGAGGTGAACATTATATTATGGCAGATAGAGAAAAGGTTGAGGATTTTGGACTATTTACAACCATTGTGGTAGCAATAGTTGGTGTAGGAATTTTTTCTGCTCCAAGGGAGGTCATAAATAAAGTAGGTAGCGATGCATGGATAGTTACTATTATTTGTGGGATAGCAATTTCTTTATTATTGTATCTTATATACAGGGTAATGAAGAAAAATAACTTCGAGGATCTCACAAGTATATTGCAAAATAATTTTGGTAAGCTCTTTGGAGGGATTGTTGCTATTACTTTTTCAATTTATAGCATATTCATTGTGTCCCTTGGGATGAGAGAGTTTGTCGAAGTAATTAAACTATATTTATTAAGGCGAACTCCTACAGAATTTATTTTAATGATCACTATTTTGGCAGGAACATATTTAGTAAGAGGGGAAATAGGTGATTTAATTAAGTTTAATGAAATATCATTTTGGGTTATGTTTATTCCGGCATTTGCAGTGTTAATACTCACTGTAATAAATGCGGACTTCACAAACTTATTACCAGTACTTCACAATAAGCCATTTGAATATTTCAAGGCTTCTAAATATATTCTGTTTTGTTTTGGTGGAATAGAAATAGCATACCTTATTCTTCCATATGTTAAAAATAAAAAAGATTGTTTAGGTGTGTTAAAAAAGAGTGTAATATTTGTAACAGTCTTTTATTTGATAATCATGATTTTTGTTTTAGCTGTGTTTTCTAAAGCACAGAGTAAAGTGTTATTATGGCCAACTATTACTATGATAAAGTCATTAGATATACCAGACACGTTTATAGAACACTGGGAAGGTGTAGTTATGGCATTTTGGATATTCTTTTATTTCACAACATTTGTCAATACTTATTTCTTCTCGTGTGAAATTGTAAAAAATGTAGTTAAGTTAAAGGATACTAAGTTATCTTCGCTTTTAATTATGCCTATTATTTATGTCATAGCGTTATATCCAAAGAATATAGCTGAAATTTATAATTTGCAATTTAAAACTACTCCCGTATTATTAACAGCAATATTTCTTTTTGTAGTGTTACCGATCCTCATATTAATTATAGGCGAATGTAAAGATCGCGGAAGGGGGGGAAGCAAAGATGAAATTTAAAAAAATTTTACCGATCATCCTAAGTTGTATTTTATTAAGTGGATGTTGGGATAAGGTGGAAATTGATAGGCGAAACTTTATATCTACTATAGCTGTTGACCCTGGAGAAGATATTGGTAAAGAGAAAACGTTAAAGGATATTAAATCTGATGATCCATTTCCTGAGAGGCAAATCAAAAAAATTAATGTAACTTATGGATTTCCAGACATGAGTATGCTCGTAACAGGAAAAAGTGAAGGTGCTTTGGATAAGTATATTAATACTGATGCATCTTCCATGGAAGATGCATATTCTGAAGCTACAGCTAAGAGCAGTAAAGATATATTCATGGGACATACAAAGCTTTTAATATTAAGTAGCAATTTATTGAAACATAAGGATACGGTTAAAGAAATAATCGATTATTTGCAGCGAGACCCTAGCATAAATAGGATGATGCAGGTAGTTGTTTCAGACGGTTTAGCGCAGGATTATGTAAAATTTAAACCTATGACTGAAAATAGCACGCAATATTATATTTCAGGACTTATGGATAATAGCAAGAAAAATTCTAGGATTATGAGCACTACTTTAAATGAATTCCTTATATTGTTAAGTGAAAATGGCAATGCGTTATTACCTAGAATAACTATAGATAAGCAAAAAAATGAATTAATGTTAACAGGTGCTGCCATAATTCGCGATTATGAACTAAAAGGATATTTTACGCCACTTGAATTACTAGATATTCAAATGCTAAATGGTAAGTTTAAAGTTGGTAAAAAAGTTATCTATGTAGATGGTCATCCTGTCGATTATGTTATAGATGGATATACAAGAAAAATGAAAGTGATTCAGGAAGGCAGTAAGTTAACTATTAATGTAAATATCAACCTTGAGGGGCAGATAAGTGAATATTATGTAGGCAAGAAAATACTTGATAAAGGAGAGCTGCAAAGGTTACAAAATAATTTTAATAAGTCTATTAGTAAAGAATGTGAAAAAATCATGGAAATTGCTATAAAAGAATTTGGCATAGATCCCTTTGGTACCAGAGAATATATAGAAAAGTTTAAACCAGATTTATGGAGCAAAATAGAGAAAGATTGGAATGATGAGTATAAAAAGATATCAGTAAATGTAATTGTTAATACTGAAATTAGAAGAATTGGAGCAGTTCAGTGAATACAATTACATAATATGGTAAACATATTAATATAAACATTATATCCGGGGGGGATAAACATGAAAAAGTTTATATTAACAAGTTTTGCCGTAATAATTATAATTTTAATAGCTCTAAATTCAACGAGTTTAAGTGGGAAAGCAAGCCAAAGCGATGTTGCGAGCAAACTTATAAGATTTCATGTAATAGCTAATAGTGATGATAAAATAGATCAAAATTTAAAATTAAAAGTAAGAGATTCTGTTTTAAAATATATATCACCAAAAATTGTGGATTGCAAAAATATAAAAGAGTCAAGAAAGATTATAAATAATGAAAATAAAAATATAAAAAAAATTGCGGAAAGGGTTATAAAAGAAAATGGTTTTAAATATTCAGTAGCTACATCTCTATCAGAGGAATATTTTCCGGTTAAAACCTATGGAAATATAACTTTGCCTCAAGGCAAATATGAGGCTTATAGAATAATTATTGGAACGGGCAAAGGACAAAACTGGTGGTGTGTAATGTTTCCTCCACTATGTTTTGTAGATATTACAAAAGGTAACGTATCTTATGAAAAAACTGAAAAAGAAATGAAAACAGTATTATCTGATGATGAGTATAAAATGGTAGACAATACTGTTAGTAGCAAAAAAATAATTGTTAAATTTAAACTAGGAGAAATTTTCACTAAATTATTTAGCTAAGGATAAATTAAATAGCGAATAGGGTATATAAAAATCAATAGGTTTTATATATCACCTTGGTAGAATATCAGGAGGAAAACATATGAAAGTGTCAAAGAAAAGGATTTTGTATACAAGTATTGTAACTATAATTGTTGTGTTTTCAACTATGTTTGCTATATTAATGTTTTTGGAAAGATTAGATTATAGAAATTATCTTCAGGCAGAATATAGTAAAAATATGTATGAACTTGTCGACTCTGTACAAAATATAAGAGTAAATCTAGGCAAATCAGCTATTGTTGGTTCCCCTGAGCAAAGTATAATAGTATTTGAAGAGGTTTTTAGATATTCTGCCACTGCAAACGATAAATTGCATTCGTTGCCAATTGATCAAGCAGTTGTTGGAGATACTAGCAAATTTTTAACTCAAGTAGGGGATTTTTGTTATACTTTAGCCCAAGCATCATCGGAAGGAAAGGAACTTACTGATAAGCAGTATGAGGTAATTGATAAATTAGAAATGCAGTCATATACACTTCAAGAACAATTAAATAATGTGCTTTCTGAAATAAATGAAGGCAAAGTTAAATGGGGAGAAATTAGGAAGAAAAGTAGTGGGGTAATTGCAAAAACAGGTGAAAATCTTGTGACTCAAAGATTTACAGGTATACAAAAACAAATAGTCCAATATCCAGCATTAATATATGATGGGCCTTTTTCTGATAATGTCGTCGAAATAAAGCCTAAAGTATTGTCTGAAAAGGAAATTAGTGAGAAAAAGGCAGTCGAGGTAATAAATAATATGTTTGGCAAAGATAAAATTGAGAATATTGAGTATAAGCAGCAAGCTGGAAAGACAAATATACCAACCTATACATTTCATATAGCATTTAAGGGAAGAGCAAAAGGTGACCCTAAAACAGTAATAGAAATAAGCAAAAATGGAGGCAAGGTAGTTTATTTGTTGGATAATAGGACTATAGGTAAAGCAACATTAAATATCCAAAAAGCAATAGAAGGCGGAAGTAAGTTTCTTAGCAAAATAGGATATGAAAATATGGAGTCTACATACACTTTAAACTATGGTAATACAGCGGTAGTAGCTTATGTGTATAAGCAAGGCAATGTAGCTATTTATCCAGATCAAGTAAAGCTTAAGATTGCTTTAGATGATGGTAGCATTATAGGAATTGAATCTGAAAAATTTTTAGTTTCCCATGTAGAAAGGAGAGAAATCATTGCTCCGAAAATAACCGAAGATAAAGCACAAGAAAAGGTTGGTAAAAGGCTGAAAATAAACAAAATTAGTTTAGCGATTATACCTACCGAGACAAATAAAGAAGTTTTATGTTATGAATTCTTGGGATCATATAAGGGAAAAGATTTTATAGTATACATTAATGCTAGTACTGGTTATGAACAAAGAATAATAGAAATAATTGATACGCCTAATGGAAAACTAACAATTTAGAGGGCTAAATAATCATAAAATATAATATAGTCATTTTAATAAAGGATATTTGTGCACAAAATGCAGATATATCCTTTATTTTGTTGAATTATTTTTAAATTAGCATTATAATTTTAACTTGTGTTATTATATACGGTGAAGTTTAAAAATTAAAATACAAAGTAATAGGTGCAATGATATAATAGTAATTATGGTTATAAGGAGAGAATGTTTATGAAAAAGAAAGTAGCGATATTATTTGGTGGACAGTCTACAGAACATGAAGTCTCGAGAGCGTCAGCAACATCAGTACTTAAAAATATTGATCAAACAAAATATGACATATACCCTATAGGAATAACTAAGGACGGGTTATGGTTTCAATATACTGGAAAAGTAGAAAATATAGAAAATGGAGAATGGGAAACGGACGAGTATTTTAAAATGCCAGAGGGTCAAAAGGTTTTATTTAATAAAGAAGTAGATGTAGTATTTCCAGTATTACATGGTTCTTTTGGAGAAGATGGAACTATTCAAGGTATGTGTAAATTGTATAATATCCCTTGTGTAGGACCCGGAGTAATGTCTTCTGCTATTTGTATGGATAAAATATATACAAAATATTTGCTAGAAAAATTTAATGTAAAGCAAGCTGATTATGTGGTAATAAATGCGAGTGAATATGTAAAAGACAAAGATAATCTGATAGCGAGGATAGAAAAGGAATTGGGATATCCAGTATTTATTAAACCGGCTAATGGTGGTTCTTCAGTAGGTATAACAAAGGCACACGATCAAAAAGAATTAATAGTTGGAGTCATCGATGCCCTAAAATATGATAGAAAAATTTTAGTTGAGCAGGCTATTAATGCAAGGGAAATTGAAGTAGGAGTGATGGGGAATGATGATCCAAAGGCTGCTATTCCAGGAGAGGTAATCCCAGCAAAAGAGTTTTATGATTATGAAGCTAAATATAAAAATGAGGAATCTAAGCTTTTAATACCAGCAGCGCTAAATGAAGCAAAACTACAGAGTGTTAAAGATGAAGCTATAAAAATTTACAAAATATTAGATTGTGCTGGAATGGCAAGAGTGGATTTCCTTGTAGATAAAGAAACAGAAGATATTTATTTAAATGAGGTTAATACTATACCAGGGTTTACTAAAATAAGTATGTACCCTAAAATGTGGCAAGCTACAGGTAAAACTTATGTGGAACTTATTGATGAGCTTATTGAACTAGCTATTGAAAGAAATAATAAATAGTAACTTAAGAGAGGCGAAATACTTATGACAACAGCTTTGGCTATGATTTCGGGGGGCCTTGATAGTACTCTCGCAGCAAAACTTGTAAAAGATCAAGGAATAGAAGTTATTGGTATATGCTTTAAATCAAACTTTTTTGGAGAAAAAAATGCATTGAAAATGGTTAAACAAATAGGTATACCTTTAGAAGTTATAGATTTTTCAGATGCGCATTTTGAAATGATGAAAAATCCAAAACATGGTTATGGTAAAAATATGAATCCTTGTATTGATTGCCATGCCATGATGATGAGGTATTGTGGAGATTTGCTCGAAAAATTCCATGCTGATTTTATTATTACAGGAGAAGTTTTGAACCAAAGACCTATGTCTCAAAACAGATCATCTTTAGACATAGTAAAAAATGAATCCGGAGTAGGTCATAAAATATTAAGACCATTATGTGCAAAAAATCTTAATCCAACTCAAATGGAGATTGATGGTCTAATAGATAGAGAAGCGCTTATGGACATAAAAGGAAGAAATAGAAAGGTTCAAATGGAACTTGCGAGTAAGTGGGGTATTTTAGATTATCCATCACCTGCTGGTGGGTGTAAACTTACAGAACCTAATTATTCTATAAGACTTAAGGATCTTTTAGAGAATAAAGAAAATCCAACAAAAATAGATTTGAAATTACTGAAAATAGGTAGGCAGTTTAGATTATCTAAAGATTCAAAAATTATATCTACAAGAACGGAGAAAGAGGGAGACCTTTTAGAACAACTTTTAACAAGAGAGGACTTGATGTTTTTAGCTAAGGACTATAACGGTTCTACAGTTGCTATAATAGGTATTGCTACAAATGAAGACATTGAATTCGCAGCAAGAATAACGGGTAGGTATTGTAAAGGGCGAGGCGAGAAAATTGTATCTATTGGTTATGGAAAAGATGACCAGAGTCTAGATACATCTATAGATGTTATGCCTGCAACGGATGAGCAAATAAATAACTATATTATAAATTAGCGAGGGGTAAGTTTATGCAAAAGAGTAAGGTTATGGAGAAGAACGCTGTAATTTCAGTAGTTAGCAGACAGTCTGATAGTGAAGAGGATGGAGATTCAATTGAAGTGGTAACGCCTGGAAAGTTTTACAAAGAAGACAATTGCTATTATGCAGTATACGAGGAAACGGAGATTTCAGGAATGGAAGGAACCACTACTACATTTAAAATTGATGAAGAAAAATTTACACTTATAAGAACTGGAACTACTAACACTGAAATGAACTTTAAAAAATATTCAAGAGACTTAACTTTATATAATACACCTCATGGAGCGTTAGATCTTACGGTTGATACTAGAGAACTAAAAATGAACGTAGATAAAAGTGGCGGAGATGTATTTATAGATTATGATATGATAATAGGAAATCAACAAGTTTTGAGTACGATTTTGGAAATTAAAATTAAAGCCCAATAAAAATTAAGGCTATGTTCTATTTAGAACATAGCCTTAATTTTTAAATTTCATATTATGGATAGTTTTTATGAATAAATGTCAATAATTTAATTGATGTAATAATTCAAAAAAACTTGGGAGTGGTTTAATGTTGAAAAATCTTGATTATGAAAAGATAATAGAAGCTATCTGTTATGTGAAAGGTATAAAAAGACATGAATCATTAAGAATATTAAAAGATAGAGAATGTAGGTATATATTATTCTTATTATTACAAAAGCATAAATGTGATGATATTGAAATTGCTTATAAGAAATTTTTAATTTCTAGCAAAAGGGCCGCTAATTATGGATTAAAAAAAGCAGAGGAACGATTTTTCATTAATAAGGAATTTAGAGAGATGTATTTTGAAATAGAGAATATATTAGGAGTATAGATATTTGATGAAATTAAGAAGTATAAGGCCAATTACAAAGTAAATCTAAATTATAGTTATGTAAATTTTAAGTGCTGAAAACAAAATTAAAAGTAAAAAAAACAAAAAAACAAAAAAAAGACTGGTGAATGATAAAAAAATGTGATAAGATATTAATATTGTTTTTAAAAAAACCTATACCATTATATTTAATGGGTAATTTCTATTATAAAATTGAAAACAACATTTGTCAAGCTATTTTAAAAATAATTAACATAAACTTTTAAAAATATTATAGTAATACATAAACAATATTTGGAAAATAAATGGCGATTAAGAAAAAGTTATAAAACACAGGAGGAGTTATTATGAGTAGTACTAAGTACATATTTGTCACAGGTGGAGTAGTGTCATCTCTAGGTAAGGGAATAACAGCAGCTTCATTAGGTAGGCTTTTAAAAAATAGAGGTCTTAAGGTTTCTATTCAAAAATTTGATCCTTATTTAAATGTAGATCCAGGTACCATGAGTCCGTATCAGCATGGGGAAGTTTTTGTTACAGATGATGGTGCAGAAACAGATTTAGATTTAGGACATTATGAGAGATTTATTGATGAGAATCTAAGCAAGAGTAGTAATGTTACTACAGGAAAAGTATATTGGTCAGTTATAACAAAAGAAAGAAGAGGCGACTTCTTAGGTGGTACAGTACAAGTAATACCACATATAACTAATGAGATAAAAGAAAGAGTCTATAGAGTAGCTAAAGAAAAAGATGTAGATGTTGTTATAACTGAAATTGGTGGAACTATTGGAGATATTGAATCTTTACCTTTTTTAGAAGCTATAAGACAGGCACAATATGAAGTTGGAAAAGAGAATGTTTGCTTTATCCATGTTACGTTAGTACCATATTTAAGAAAAGCCGGAGAACTTAAAACAAAACCTACTCAACATTCTGTAAAAGAACTAAGAAGTATAGGTATTCAACCGGACATCATAGTATGTAGATCTGAAAAGGAAATATCTGAAGATATGAAGGCTAAAATTGCAATGTTCTGTAATTTAGAAGCGGACTCTGTAATTCAAAATTTAGATGCTGAAAATTTATATGAAGTACCACTTATGCTTCATAATGAAGGGTTAGACACTTTAGTATGTAAAAAATTAAAATTAGATTGTCATGAAATAGATAATACTGCATGGATAGATATGGTTGATAGATTAAAGAATTTATCTGGAAATGTTAAAATAGCACTAGTTGGAAAATATGTTGAGCTTCATGATGCATATATTTCTGTTGTTGAGGCACTTAGTCATGGAGGCCTCGCAAATGATTGCAATGTAGAAATTAAGTGGATAAATGCTTGTGATGTAACATCTGAGAATGTAAGCGAAATATTAGGTGATGTTCACGGAATATTGGTTCCAGGTGGATTTGGTGACAGAGGAATAGAAGGTAAAATTGAGGCAACAAAGTATGCTAGAGAAAATAAAGTGCCATTTTTCGGAATATGTCTTGGTATGCAGTGTGCTGTTATAGAGTATGCAAGAAATGTAGCAGGACTAAGCGGAGCTAATAGTTCTGAAATTGATCCAGAGACTAAGTATCCAGTGATAGATTTAATGCCAGATCAAAAGGATTTGGATGAAAAAGGTGGCACTATGAGACTTGGGTTATATGCATGTAAGTTAGCAAAAGATTCAAACGCTCATGAAGCTTATGCAGATGAAGTAATATATGAAAGACACAGACATAGATATGAATTTAATAATGAATATAGAAAAGCAGTAGTTGCGCAGGGACTTTCACTTACGGGAACAAGTCCTGATGGAAAACTAGTAGAAATAGTTGAAATTAAAGATCACCCTTGGTTTGTTGGAGTTCAGTTTCATCCAGAACTTAAATCTAGACCCAATAACCCTCATGTACTATTTAGTGATTTTATTAAAGCAGCGATAGAAAACGATAAATAATATTAAATTACATCCTATAGAGTGGACAAATGAAAAAGTCTACCCTGTAGGATTTTTTTTGAAGTAATTTTAAATGAAATTGAGAATCTTAAATAGAGTGGATTAAAATTATGAAATAGGATATAATTAACACAATATATCATTTCAAAAAATTCAGTGGATAGTATACACGTTTTAAATTTCCATGATATTTATAAAATAGATATTACATATGAAATACCCTTCGGAGGTGCAGATTTTGATAAACAAAGATTTCGAAAATATGACAGTAATTGATCTAAAGCAGCGATGTAAAGAACTTGGTATTAAAAATATTTCTAAACTTAAAAAAAGTGAGTTAATTGTAGAAATCAACAAGGCATCACAAGTTTCTATGCAAAAAGATGGAGTAATTTTAAGAGAAAAGATAAGCCCCAAAAGCTCTTCTACAGTTGAAGAAAATGTTATAGATAATTCAGAAAAACATATCGAAACAAATTCAGCTCCAATTACTAAACCTACTTCTAATGAAAATATTGATACAGGTTTTAAAAATCAAAATGAAAATAAAAAAGAACAATTGCAAGAAATGATAAATGAATCAGGGTCGGCAAGAGGCGTGCTCGAAATAATTGAAAATAATAGCTATGGTTTTCTAAGAGGACACAATTATCTATCGGGTTCTGATGATATTTATGTTTCACCATCTCAAATTAGAAGATTTAATTTAAAGACAGGTGATGAAGTAGAAGGTAAAGTTAGAACACCTAAGGAAGGCGAAAAATTCAAGGCTTTACTATACGTACTGAAGGTAAATGGAGAAAATCCAGAGAGAGCAGTAGGTAGAAAACCTTTTGAAAAGCTAACCCCTATTTATCCAACACAAAGGCTAATACTTGAAACTAATGCAGCCGATTTATCTTCAAGAATGATGGATATTATTTCCCCTATAGGTAAAGGACAAAGAGGCATAATTGTAGCACAGCCAAAAGCAGGAAAAACGACACTTCTTAAAAAAATCGCTAATAGTATCTCAATAAATCATCCAAAAGTAAAATTAATAGTTGTTTTAATAGATGAAAGACCAGAAGAAGTAACTGACATGCAGAGATCTATTAAAGGCGAAGTTATATATTCAACATTTGATGAAGAACCAGATCATCATACAAAAGTAGCTTCTATGGTGCTTGAAAGAGCTAAAAGAATGGTTGAACAAGGTCAAGATGTAGTTATCTTACTAGATAGTTTAACTAGGCTTGCTAGGGCTTACAATTTAACTATAACACCTTCTGGAAGAACTTTATCTGGAGGACTTGATCCTAGCGCTCTTTTGATGCCAAAAAAATTCTTTGGAGCAGCTAGAAATATTGAAGAGGGCGGAAGTTTAACTATACTTGCGACAGCTCTTGTAGAAACAGGAAGCAGAATGGATGATATGATTTTTGAAGAATTTAAGGGAACTGGTAATATGGAAGTTCACTTGGATAGAAAACTTCAAGAAAGAAGAATATTCCCAGCTGTTGATATCTACAAATCAGGGACAAGAAGAGAAGATTTATTACTTACAAAGATTGAGATGGAGACTATATATAATTTAAGAAAAATAATGTATAGAGAAGGCAATGCTTTGGGCGTAACGGAAAAACTTCTTAATTTATTATCTACGACTAAGAGTAATAAGGAATTTTTAGAAATGATAAATAAGAATTTTGAATTATTAGCTAGATAATATTATTTAAACGGCATATAAAAAGATAGTATAATTATTTTTTATCTTATTATATGCCGTTTATTTTTTTATAAATGAAAAAATGGAAAAGATAATTAAATCTTTTCCATTACTATATTATTCTACATCTTCATTTTTTATGTTAAATTTCTTCATGAATCTATCAACTCTTCCACCGGCATCAATATTCTTTTGCTTACCAGTATAGAATGGATGGCAATTAGAACATACGTCTACTTTAAGTTCTTGTTTAGTAGATCCTGTAGTAAAAGTGTTTCCACATGCGCATTTAACGATTGTATCGTGATGATATTCTGGTTGTATTTCTTTTTGCATATTTTTCACCTCTTTTTAAAATAAATATATACCCGTATTGTCAACTACTCAATTTTATCATATAATTAATAATTAAGTCAATAAGAATAAAATTATTTTTTTACTTTATTATATAGTATATATTTGATAAAATATATATGGTTAAAATTTTTATTTGAATTAACTGTAATTTTAATAGGCGGTTGAATAAACTGGAGGTATAAATATGTACGGACCAAAAAATCATGGCTGGGTGGAAGTTATTATAGGACCTATGTACAGTGGAAAATCTGAGGAACTTATACGTAGAATAAGAAGAACTAAAATTGCAAAGCAAAAAGTGCAGGTTTTTAAACCGGAAATTGACAATAGATATAGTAAAGACGATGTGGTATCTCACTGTGGAGAAAAGGAAGAAGCGGTTAGGGTTAAGAATAGCTTGCAAATATTAGATCTTTTAGATGCGGATACACAAGTTATTGCTATCGATGAGGTACAGTTTTTTGACAAGGGTATTATAGATATAATTACATCACTTGCTGATAATAACAAAAGAGTTATATGTGCGGGACTAGATATGGATTTTAGAGGTGAACCATTCGGGCCTATACCAGCACTACTCGCAATAGCGGAATTTGTTGATAAAATTCAGGCAATTTGTGTAGTGTGTGGTAATCCTGCTACTAGAACTCAACGTCTAATTAATGGGAAACCAGCTAAATATGAAGATAAAATTGTATTGATTGGGGCTACGGAGTCGTATGAAGCAAGATGCAGAAAGTGTCATATTGTACCAAAAAAGGGGGTTTAACTATGGCTAGAAATACAAGCGTGGGAGGCCAAGCGGTAATTGAAGGGGTTATGATGAGAGGCTGCGATGGAATTGCAACTGCAGTGAGAACTGAGCAAGGAGAAATTGTAGTTGAGAAAAAAAGTTACACATCATATACTAAAAAGAATAAATTGGTAGGGCTACCAATAATAAGAGGGTTCATTTCCTTGATTGAATCATTAATTATAGGTATAAAGACATTAAATTATTCAGCTTCTTTTTTTGAAGAGGAAGGCGAACCTTCAAAATTAGATAAATGCATACAAAAATTGTTCAAGGAAAAAAGTAATGATGTAGTTATGGGGATATCTCTTGTAATTTCTTTGGCTCTATCTGTAGGATTGTTTTTTATTGTGCCGACCTTTGTGGCTAATTTATTTAGTAAATTGGGTACAAGTACAATGGGTATGAATATTGTAGAGGGAATTATTAGAGTTTTAATATTTTTGCTATATGTGTATTTAATAGGGAAAATGGAAGATATTAAGAGGGTGTATGAGTATCACGGTGCAGAACATAAAACTATATTTTGTTATGAGAACGAAGTTGAATTAACTCCAGAAAATGCTGCTAAATTTGGAAGACTACATCCAAGATGTGGAACGAATTTTTTGTTTCTAGTTATGATAGTTAGCATTATAGTGTTTTCTTTAACTGGTTGGAACTCAATTGGAGAAAGAATAATGTATAGAATTATATTACTTCCTTTCATTTCAGGCATAAGTTATGAAATTATTAAATGGATGGGGAAAAGCAAAAGTAACTTAGCTAAAATTCTTTCTTATCCAGGACTTAAATTACAAAACTTAACTACAAGAGAACCGGATTTATCTCAATTAGAAGTGGCAATAAGAGCACTTAAAGTAGCAGAAGGAATTGTAGATTAATTAGTATAAAACATAGAAATTATGAATAATACTTAAATGAAATGAATGGAGGTTGTGAAAAATTAATATAAGTAAAGAAAATACTATACAGAAAGTGCTTTTAGAGTCATATGAAATTTTAAAAAAGGTCAATATCGAAAGTTATTTGTTAGATTCACAACTTTTACTTGGTAAAGTTTTAAAAAAAGATAAATTGTTCATAATGATTAATAGAGACTTTAAGATTAGTATAGAACAAGAAAATGAGTTTTTTAGGTTAATTCAGATTAGAAAAAATAAAATGCCTATAAAATACATTCTTGGCGAGTGCGAATTTATGGGAATGGATTTCATAGTAAGACCGGGAGTCCTAATACCGAGGCCTGATACTGAAATTTTGGTTGAGGAAGTAATTAAACATGTAAAGGAAAAAGGACTTACGCAAATATGTGATGTTTGTACTGGAAGTGGAGCTATTGGTATATCAATAGCTGAGTTTATTAAAACTGTTAGAGTAACTCTTTGTGATATATCAGAAGATGCTTTAGCTGTTGCAAAGCTAAATATAGAAAGGTTTAAATTGTCTAAAAGAATCAATATAGAGCACAGTGATTTGTTACAAGTAGCAATAAATCAACATAAAAAATTTGAAGTAATAGTTTCTAATCCACCCTATATAAAAGAAGAGATCATACCTACTCTAATGGATGACGTAAAGGGTTATGAACCATTTATAGCACTATGTGGTGGGGAAGATGGTCTTGATTTTTATAGGAGAATTACAAAAGAAAGCATATTGGTTTTAGAAAAAGGTGGACTTTTAGCTTTTGAAATAGGATATGATCAAAAAGAAGCAGTTACAGATATATTGCTTAAGTCAGGATTTAATAATATAGAATGTATTAAAGATTTATCGGGAAATGATAGGGTTATTAAAGCTACATTAGTTGATTAATTATATACTGGAATAGTTGTTATAAAAGGGAAATAATTGGATAGAAGCAATTTGTATATTGCATCTGATTATGATATAATTAAGTAATGTGAAAATATATATACGGAGTGATAAAAAAATGTTAGATAGACTTGATTTTACGGAAAATAAATATGATGAACTTTCAATAAAAATTGGCGATCCATTGGTTATTGCTAATCAAAAAGAATGGCAAAAATTATGTAAAGAACATGCGGGACTTGAAATAATTGTTACAAAATATAGAATATATAAAAAAGCAAAACAAGATTTAGAAACAAATAAAGAAATGCTTAAAGAAGAATCTGATAAAGAAATGAAAGATATGATTCAAGAGGAAATTAAAGAATTAAACGAAATTAAGGAAACAACTCAGGAAGAATTAAGAGTTTTACTTTTGCCTAAGGACCCATATGATGAGAGAAATGTGTTTGTGGAAATTAGAGCAGGGGCTGGTGGAGATGAAGCGGCACTATTTGCAGCAAATCTATTTAGAATGTATACAAGATATGCAGAACGTAATAGGTGGAAAGTTGAAGTTATGAGTGCTAATGAAACTGATATTGGTGGATTTAAGGAAATAGTATTTATGATAAAAGGTGAATCTACCTATAGTAAATTCAAATATGAGAGTGGAGTTCATAGAGTTCAAAGAGTTCCAGATACTGAGTCAAGTGGAAGGATTCATACGTCTACAGCAACTGTAGCAGTTTTACCTGAAGTTGATGATGTTGACATTGAAGTTAATGCTAATGATTTAAGAATAGATGTGTTTAGAGCATCTGGTAATGGAGGACAATGCGTTAATACAACAGATTCAGCAGTAAGAATGACGCATATTCCAACAGGACTTGTAGTTTCTTGCCAGGATGAGAAATCCCAGTTAAAGAATAAAGAAAAAGCTCTGAAGATACTGAAATCTAGATTGTATGACAGAGCTGAGGCTGAGAGATCAGCAGGAATAGCTGAAGAGAGAAAGAGTCAAGTAGGTACTGGAGATAGAAGTGAGAGGATAAGAACATATAATTATCCTCAAGGCAGGATAACAGATCATAGAATCGGGTTAACCTTGTATAAATTAGATGCTTTTCTTGATGGAGACATAGATGAAATGCTGAATAGTTTAATAACTGCTGATCAAGCAGAAAAGATGAAAGCAATGGGTAATAATAACTAAAGTATTATTATGAGTGAAAGGTGAAATTATGAATATAAATAAAGCCATTAGAAAGCAAAAAAAAACTTATAAAAGGTTTATGCTATCAATGTGCTTTATTTTTGTTTTATTACCAATTGTACTAATGATATCAAATATTATGAGTATATTTTTTATAATTTATTTGATTTGCATAGAGGTGATGATTACTTTTGTGTTACTTCTTAGAATTAATGAAGAATATATTGATTTCAAACAGAATGGCTATAAAATCAGTATATGGTGTGGAATAGCAAGAGTTAAATTTATAATTATATGTAAAAAAGTTGATTTAGTGCATACAGAAGGTCATGGTAGGAATTTGAAAATTATTATAATAACAAAATCGGGGTTTAGAAACAAAAGAATTCGCCCTGTGGATATAAATTTTTTTATGAAATACCCTTATGTAGCTAAAATGTATATTGAAATTAAGACTCAAAATCCAGAAAAAACATATTACTATTTTGTAATTAATAATGGTGGATTTAGAAAATATAGTTTATTAAATGATTTATATAAAACTTGTAACCAAGCAGTGTTTTCAGATGATGCTATAGAAAATATAAAAGAATATAGAGAATAGGTGTTTATAAAATTAAGAGGTGTAAAGATGGATACAAAGATTGTGATTTTAGATGTAAATAGTATAGCACAAGATACAATTAATGAAGCAGGCCTAGTTATAAAAGAAGGCGGATTAGTTGCTTTTCCAACTGAAACGGTTTATGGCCTTGGAGCAAATGCCTTAGATAAGACTGCTGTAGAAAAGATTTTTAAGACGAAAGGTAGACCTCAGGATAATCCACTTATTGTGCATGTAGCTAATCGTAATATAGAGACCCTAGTTAAGGAAGTACCCAATATAGCTAAGGAAATAATGAGTAAATACTGGCCAGGACCAATAACATTAATTTTCAATAAGTCTGATTTGATTCCAAGTACTACGAGTGCGGGCCTTGATACTGTAGGCATACGTATGCCATCAAGTGTTATTGCGAGAAGGCTTATTGAAGCAGCTGGAACGCCTATTGCGGCTCCATCAGCTAATATATCTGGTAGACCTAGTCCTACAGAGGTAGAAAGTTGTATTGAAGATTTAAGTGGGAAGATAGAATATATTTTAGGCGGAGAAAAAAGCCAAATAGGAATTGAGTCAACAATAGTTGATTGTACATGTACTCCACCTTGCATACTTAGACCAGGAGCCATAACTATTGAGATGCTAAGAGAGATAGATGAGGATATATATATTGATAAGAATGTAATGTCTAAACCAAAAAAAGATTTTAAGCCTAAAGCACCTGGTATGAAGTATAGGCATTATGCACCAAAAGCCCCAGTAAAAATTATATGTGGAGACATAGAAAAAACTATTGCAAAAATCAATGAAATAGTGCAAACTAATATGGGCAACAAAAAAATAGGTATTATTGCAACAGACGAAACTAAAGATAAATATCCTTTTGGCACTGTTGTTTCTTTAGGAAATAGGAAACATTTAGAGACTGTGGGTAGAAACCTATTTGAAGTTTTAAGAAGTTTTGATGCTATAGATGTAGATTTAATATTATCAGAAGCCTTTGAGGAAAAGGGCCTCGGATATGCTATAATGAATAGGCTTAAGAAATCCGCAGGTTTTGATATAACTTACGTATAGGTAGATAAAACTTATAATTTGTATATATTTTAGGAAAATATAAGGAGGATGACTATGGATATATTATATGTTTGTAATGAAAAAATGAAAAGAAGCTATATTTTGGAAGCTGTTTTCAATAAAATATGTATTATAAACAATATAGTCCCCCAGGTTAGGAATATTTTATTTTCTTTAAAACAAATTAGTAGTTCAAAAAATAATGTGTATTTATTATTTGATAAGGTATGGAAGATAGTAGCATTTGAATAATTTATTTAAATGATAATATCTTCTTTTTTTGTAATATTATCTATTATAGCAAAAATATTTTGGAGGTGCTTTACAATGAGGATAGCATTGGGTAGTGATCATGGTGGTTTAAGCTTAAAAAAAGAAATAATTAAACATTTGAAGAGTAAAAATATTGAGGTAACAGACTTTGGTACTCATACTGAAGATTCCTGTGATTATCCGGATTATGCACTAAAGGTTGCAGAGGAAGTAGTAGCAGGAAACTTTGAGTTAGGAATACTCGTATGTGGTACAGGGATTGGAGTAAGCATTTGTGCTAATAAAGTACCTGGAATACGGGCTGCACTGTGCGCTGATACTTTTAGTGCTCATGCAACGCGCGAACATAATAATGCTAACATACTTACGCTTGGAGAACGAACTACAGGAATAGGATTAGCTTTAGACATAGTAGATACTTTTATTAATGCTAAATTTTTAGGCGAAAGACATCAAAGAAGAATTGATAAAATTACTGAAATTGAAAAAAAATACTGTAAATAAAATATTAGGAGGAAACACATATGAGTAAAGTAACACAAATTACACACCCACTTATACAACATAAATTGGCATATATAAGGGACAAAAACACAGGTTCAAAGTATTTTAGAGAGCTAGTTGAAGAAGTTGCTATGCTTATGGCTTATGAAGTTACACGTGACATACAATTAGAAGAAGTAGAAATCGAAACTCCTATTTGTACTACTAAATGTAAAGTTCTATCTGGAAAGAAAATGGCTATAGTACCTATACTTAGAGCAGGCCTTGGAATGGTTGATGGTGTTCTTAAACTTATACCAGCAGCTAAGGTTGGACATATAGGGATGTATAGGGATGAGGAAACGCTTCAACCGGTTGAATATTTCTGTAAATTGCCTCAGGATATTAGTGAAAGAGATGTAATTATTACGGATCCTATGATTGCTACAGGAGGATCTGCAATGGACGCAATTTCAGCTCTTAAGAAAAGAGGAGCTAAGAACATAAGACTTATGTGTCTTATAGCAGCACCTGAAGGAATTAAAGCTATTAGTGACGCACATCCAGATGTAGATATATATGCAGCTTCAATTGATGAAAAATTAAATGAACAAGGATATATTGTACCAGGTCTTGGAGATGCCGGAGACAGATTATTTGGAACTAAATAAAAAGCAAAAATAAAAAGCAACTTACAGAAAATTAAAATGGATCCTATATGATAGACACTAAAAAAAGTCTATTCATATGGGATCTTTTTTTGTACAATTAAATTAGAAAGGTTGTGAGCATTATGAGCAAAAAAATATTTACTAATGAACAAATTTTAGCGCTCTCAAAAAACAAATATATTAAACGAGTTAGTGAAAAAGGAATTACATATACAGATGAGTTCAAATCCTTATTTGTAGCTGAGCATATACTGGGGAAGTTATCGTCTCAAATTTTTCAAGATGCTGGGTTCGATATAGAAGCACTTGGTAATAATAGAATCAAATCTTCTAGTAAGAGGTGGCGCAATGCTTATAAGAAATCTGGCGAATTAGGCCTTACAGATACTAGAAAGTTTAGCAGTGGACGCCCGCTTAAACGTGAATTAACCCTAGAAGAAATAATCACAAGAAAAGATGTTGAGATCGAATATTGGAAGGCGGAAGCAGAACTATTAAAAAAAATCGAGCTGCAAGAAAGGCAGGTGAAAAACGGTAATTTAAGGATTTCTTCAATTTTTGCACTTATTCAGAACATCCTCTCTAAATCTAAATATAAATATAAAAATATGATTAGACATCTATGTGATGTAATTGGAGTATCAAGATCAGGTTATTACAATTACCTAAAATCAGAATCTACGCGTAATATTCGAGAGCAAAAAGATTTACAATTAAGGAGAATAGTTCTTAAAGCATTTGAACATAGGGGTTATATCTTCTGGAGTTAACAACTTGACTTTCGTTTTCTCGTATATAACCTCATTATCATTTGTAACTCTTTTATATATTAAGTTAGGTACTTGAATAATTGGAGTGCTCTGACTAAAATAGACATATGAAAGTACGTTTTTCTTTGATTTTCTCAGAATTTTATAAATTGCTATCTTTTATTGTCCTCAATGTATGCATGAACAACCATTTTACAAATTGATATGGCAAGTAAAAGAAATTTCGTACTGTAAAATTCATGGGGTTAAATTGGAACACTTTTGTTGGCAGTGCAAGAAAAAGATACCTATTATATCATCAGAAAGTCGGATGGGATATTGTCCATATTGTTTAGCAGATCTAAGCTTAACAACGGTTACTGAAGAAAAAAATAATTTGAATGATAGACTATATGAAGATTGGAAATATCTATTAGCTCCAAATATCCAGAATACTTCTAATAATTTAAATATAAATCAATTGTTTGCACTTAAACTTATATATATTGAGGAATACTTTAATAACCACAAAACTTGTGACAGACTCTTACAGACCGCTAGAAATAGCAAATCGATGGAAACTACTACCCATTTGCGTATTATTTTTAAAATAATACGCAAAGCAAATATTTCTATTAAGACTTTTTCAATCTACAAATACCAAGTGAATTTATAGATAAAATACTTAATCCAAATTATAACAAGTCACTTAGTTCAAATAATAAAATGATAGAATATTTTTCTTGTGCTTCACCTTGGTGTGCAAACTATAAAATACCTGGTTCATTAAAACGTACAGATACCTTAACTAAAATTTATAAGGATGGTTCAAAACATAGTTTTTACATATATTGTCCTAGCTGTAGTATAACTTACTGCTTAACTCATAAAGATAATAAATTAATTGAAAGAGGACATTTTATTTCCATAGATTGGTACAAAGTTAGAACATTAATTTTAGAAGGGAAATCAATAGCTGAAACTTCACGTATATTAGATATATCTGAAGATATGATAACACGATCAATAATATTTATGGTTTCAAATAACTTAATTTCTCAGGATAACCTTCCATTAAAAGTACCAAACTTTCATGATAAAAAAATTATAGATTACTTTAGAAACCATATAAAATTAGGTATTAAAAGTAATTATATTCGAAAAAAACTTTCTCTCTCTTATAATGAATTTTTATATTATTGGCTTTATGCAGATATACACCTATAACATATAAAACATACATGTTATAAGAAAATTTCTAAAAAGCCAGTTGTTAATTATAAAGAGAAATTAGATATAGGCATTAATTATGTCTAATGATATTATTACAGTTCGAAAAGTTTGTAAACAGATAAACGCTTACTATTTATTCAATATGAACAAACCGATAGAATCAGGCGTTCCCAAATCTTACGACCTGAAGTAGCCAAACCACTAGACGAGGATGAGCACGAAGATTAAATTGCAATCTACCCCTACAAGATTTACATGAGCATACTACATCGATTGATGGAAGTAGAAATAGCCGGTTGGGGTGAATTTGAAATCACCTTGACCGGCTATTTTTGTTTTCCAAGGGGTGCAAATGAATCTGAGCGGAACCAGGACTTCTTTTTTTATCGAATAAAGTTGGTCATTACAGGAGCTTCTTTTTCCGGTAATGCCAAACCTGCAGCTTTTCCCGCCTCAATAGATTTCAGTAACCATGCCATATTATTACCTAGAGTACGCAGTGTTTGCATACCTTCCAAGTCCTGCTGCACCTCTTCTGGAGTATTTCCATGTACCATATTCCAATATTGAGATGATACGATAGGCATATTGCTCATTGTAAAATATTTGTTGATTTGGTCAAATGTAGCCGTAGTGCCACCACGACGAGCGCTTACAACTGCTGCTACAGGTTTGTAGGCTAATTTTCCGCCCCACATGTTGGCAAAGAATGCCCTATCCATAAAGGAGGTTAACGTTCCGGTAGCAGAAGCAAAATGTACTGGAGAGCCGAACACAAAACCATCTGCCTCAGTGGCCTTACTTAAAAATTCATTTACTGAATCATTCATACAACATTGGCCTGTTTTCATACAAGAATAACAACCTAGACAGCCGGAAACTGGCTTTGCCCCTAAATTAAAGATTTCTGTTTCAATACCTTGTTTTTCTAATGCTCCGGCTACTTCAGCCAAGGCAGTATAAGTACACCCTTTTTCATGAGGACTTCCATTAACTAATAATACTTTCATTTAAATAACACTCCTTTTGATTTTTCGCCATTTAATACACTTGTATTTACTAATGCGCATCTGTATACTATTATATAGAGAAATAGATTCTTTGCAATTTCCAGATATCTACGATTCGTGCATTAGTGCACAGGTTAATTAAATTTGATAATTATTTCAGAGAAAGGGTGACTATTATAACATGTCTAAGGTGGATAGAAGAATACTCAAATCTCAAGAAGCGATAAGAAAAGCCATTATTGAGCTGATGTCTGAAAAAACTTTTAATGATATTACGATACAGGAGATTTCTGACAGGGCAAATGTAAGCCGAAGAACCATCTATCTTCATTATACGGATAAATTTGATCTATTGGATAAGCTTATTGAAAAACATATTAACGAATTGCGGGAACTCTGCGAATCGGCAGCCGACATGAGTCATATAGATGCGGAATTATTGTCGTTCAAATACTTTGAGCGTAATTATTTATTCTTCTCTTCCATGTTAGCGAGTCATGGAGCTCCTTACTTTCATCGTCGATTTCTTGAATTTATTCTGGAAAGGATACAATACAAACTGGAAAGAATAAAAAATAAAGTTGATGTAAAAGAAGGAATAAATCATGGATTAAGTGAAGGCGATGATGTGTTTATCCAATTTTTTGGAGCAGCCTTCGTGGGGATCGTGGAATGGTGGTTCAAGAATGGAATGCCTTACCCGCCTCATGTTATGGCACAAAGAGTTGGGATATTGTTAGATAGGTAACGAAATATTTTCATATTTCGCTGAACATACTACTGTTTTCTTTGAAAAAGTATCAAAGTATCTGCCAATTCTGATTACACTTTGACATAATTAGAAACGAAAATTACTCAAATAAAAAGTAGTCTGACAGAAATTAAAATGGACCCTATAAGGTAGACAGTTAAAAAAGTGGCATATTTGTCTCGAAAAACTAACTGACTCTACTTTGTAGGGTCTTTTTGTTATAATTAATATATCAAGTTAGGGGTGAGCTGCTACGGGGAATAAATGTTTTACGGAAGAACAACAAAATGAACTGCGGAATAATCCATATGTTCAAAAGGTAAGTGTAAAATCAATTACCTATACAAAAATTTTTAAAGAGAAATTTAAAGAAGAATATGACACTGGGAAGTTGCCATCTCAAATTTTAAGTGATATGGGGTTTGATCAACAAATGTTTGGAAAGGGACGAAAAACTAGTCTTGTAACCAGAATGAAGGTATGAATTACGACCCGAAGGGTTTGAAGACACCAGAAAAAATAACTCTGGACGTCCAACCACAAGGCAACTCAGCGATGTTGAGAAAATAAAGCATTTAGAGCAAAAAATTGCATACTTAAACCAAGAAAATGAATTTCTAAAAAAAAACAATCAAATGGATCGGCAGGCAAACTGGGAATACAAGCGAAAGCACCCATCAAATACAAACTCATCAAAAAAATGATTGAACAAAATAACAACCTGTTAAATATCAGCTTGCTTTGCCAAACAGCTGAAGTATCGCACTCAGGGTACTACCAATGGCAAAACAATGTAGATACAAGAAATGAGAAGGAAGAACTAGACAAAAAAGATTTTGAACTTATCCTAGAAGCGTATAAGTTTCGTGGTTATGACAAGGGTTCACGTGGAATACATATGCGCCTTCTGAATCAAGGAATTAGAATGAATCGCAAGAAAATACATCGTCTTATGAACAAATACAAGCTAATGTGTCCGATACGCAAAGCAAATCCATATCGACGTATGGCAAAAGCCATGAAGACCAACAATATTTCTGAAAACCTGGTAAACAGAGAGTTCCAAGAACATGGCCCTGGTATGATACTTCTCACTGATACAAGCATATCTTTTCGACAGCTTTTAAAAGACAAGAAACTACGTCAGTCTATGTCCAGGCGAGGCAACTGTTGGGACAATGCTCCACAGGAATCATTTTTCGGCCATATGAAGGATGAAATACATCTTGAACGATGCTCCAGTATATTGGATTTAAGGTTTGTGATTGATGATTATATGGACTATTACAACAATGATCGTTACCAATGGGGACTAGCAAAATTATCACCAAATCAATATTCTACTTACTTAAAAAACGGTGAATATCCTATAAAAATATAGAAAAATACCCTCATATCATATTTATGATGGGAGGGTATTTTATTTAAGCCACTTTTTTAAAATGTCCTTGACACAGGGTCCACTTTAAATCCTGCCAGACTACTTTTTCAATTAAGTATCTATGTTATATATCCATCCAAGAAGCCTTGGCGTCACCAAGTATGCCATCTTCTTGAGCGGCCTGAGTTAAACTGCCATCTTGATCCTGAATACAAATATAATATAGATCTTTATCACCAGCTTTGCAAGCACGTTCCCCAGAAGGAGCTACTCGTACCAGGCTACCCTCCTGAACAGGAAATTCGACTCCATCAACAAAAAAAGTTCCATTACCGCCAGTAATAATATAGAGTTCTTCGTTCTTTTTATGAGCATGAGCAAACGGCATTCCCGTTCCGGCTGCGAGGCAGTTCAGAGATACTTCACAGCCCGTAAGACCAAGATCATTACCCATGAAATATTTACCCTTAAAGCCTTTAAAATCCAGATTTAGAAGATTCTCGAATGAACCAATGTCCATTAAAGAAAAGTTATCACTCTTGTTTGTCATGTAATTACCCCTTTCTGCGTTTAAAATAACTTTCAATCTTACACTTAGATTTTCTCACCCCCTTTTATGTGTATATGCGTTCAATTTTAAATAAAAACTCAAAATGCTTATATTTAAATAAATGCTGTGACATACTCTTTACCTCATTTTTCAAGTTTACGGTAAGATTAATCACAGTTTTATTTTTGCACCGGAACCAGAATTATTACCGATGTTTATTGCCAATCGCAAAAGACTGTCCCACTTTTCCACCCAGTGTATGATAGGCATTATTTTTGGGGATATAGACAAGCGGATTCAAAGCTTCGATTGCTATGTGCCCTGTATCATCTAGAAACATTTCTTCAATTTTCATATCCACAATTTCCCCGATAAACTGGGTATGCAATCCAATCTTAATTGTATGCAGAACTTTGCATTCCAGGACCAGCGGGAACTCAGCCACATATGGCGCATCGACAATTTCGCTGTTAACAGCAGTCAGTCCCAGTTTTGAAAACTTATCCGCATTTCTCCCTGATTCCATTCCAATGTAATCCGCTTCACTTATGTATTGCAATGAAGGCAAATTAACTGTAAAAGCCTTACGTTCCATAATATTTTCATATGTTAATGTTGCTTCCCTAAGAGATACCGCGATGCAGGCCGGCACCGAACAACATACGCCGCCCCAGCCTGCTGTCATCAAATTCGGGGTTCCATCTTTTGAATAAGATCCGATAACCCACACCGGACAAGGCACAACCTGTGCAGATAATGAAATAGATTTTTTCACGTCTATACCTCCTGTTATTTTTGATATAGAAAGGATGCACTTCCGCTATCACGCTCTTATTGTGGGTCGTACATTAGCTGAAAGCATCCATTTCTTTTTGACACTGAAAATGCATTGAATAAATTTATTTTAAATTCATGCGAGCTGTATACATCACAAAACTATTCGCTTACCGATTTTATCAAACTTATTCGAGCGAATCTGAGCGGAATCAGGACTTCTTTTTTTACCGAATAAAGTTGGTCATTACAGGAGCTTCTTTTTCCGGTAATGCCAAACCTGCAGCTTTTCCCGCCTCAATAGATTTCAGTAACCATGCCATATTATTACCTAGAGTACGCATTGTTTGCATGCCTTCCAAGTCCTGCTGCACCTCTTCTGGAGTATTTCCATGTACCATATTCCAATATTGGGATGATACGATAGGCATATTGCTTATTGTAAAATATTTGTTGATCTGGTCAAATGTAGCCGTAGTTCCACCACGACGAGCGCTTACAACTGCTGCTGCAGGTTTGAAGGGTAATTTCCCGTTCCACCTGTTGGCAGAGAAGGCCCTATCCATAAAGGAGGTTAACGCTCCGGTAGCAGAAGCAAAATGTACTGGAGAGCCGAACACAAAACCATCTGCCTCACCGGCCTTACTTAAAAATTCATTTACTGAATCATCCATAAAGCATTGGCCTGTTTTCATACAAGCAGAACAACCTAGACAGCCGGAAACTGGCTTTGCCCCTATATTAAAGATTTCTGTTTCAATACCTTGTTTTTCTAATGCTCCGGCTACTTCATCCAAGGCAGTATAAGTACACCCTTTTGCATGAGGACTTCCATTAACTAATAATACTTTCATTTAAGTAACACTCCTTTTGATTTTTCGCAATTTAATACGCTTGTATTTACTAATGCGCATCTGTATACTATTATATAGAGAAATAGATTCTTTGCAATTTCCAGATATCTACGATTCGTGCATTAGTGCACAGGTTAATTAAATTTGATAATTATTTCAGAGAAAGGGTGACTATTATAACATGTCTAAGGTGGATAGAAGAATACTCAAATCTCAAGAAGCGATAAGAAAAGCCATTATTGAGCTGATGTCTGAAAAAACTTTTAATGATATTACGATACAGGAGATTTCTGACAGGGCAAATGTAAGCCGAAGAACCATCTATCTTCATTATACGGATAAATTTGATCTATTGGATAAGCTTATTGAAAAACATATTAACGAATTGCGGGAACTCTGCGAATCGGCAGCCGACATGAGTCATATAGATGCGGAATTATTGTCGTTCAAATACTTTGAGCGTAATTATTTATTCTTCTCTTCCATGTTAGCGAGTCATGGAGCTCCTTACTTTCATCGTCGATTTCTTGAATTTATTCTGGAAAGGATACAATACAAACTGGAAAGAATAAAAAATAAAGTTGATGTAAAAGAAGGAATAAATCATGGATTAAGTGAAGGCGATGATGTGTTTATCCAATTTTTTGGAGCAGCCTTCGTGGGGATCGTGGAATGGTGGTTCAAGAATGGAATGCCTTACCCGCCTCATGTTATGGCACAAAGAGTTGGGATATTGTTAAATAGGAATCTATAATCCATGAAGAGTTTTACCAGGCACGCAAAAAGATAAGCGATGAGGTAAGCAATCTTCCTGCCGGCATCATCGGTTCCATGAGGAGGTTGCATCGATCAATACCGGGCTGTCATTGGGGATGAGCCTGACCAAGGTGACGGATCAGGCCGTCAACATTCGTTCGGCAGTCGACGAATTCATGATCAAGTTCTTTGTCGCTCCTGGGGTCGTTCTTGGCCTTAAGAAGAGCAATCTTGATATTGTTCTTTGGGTCGATCCAGCTATGAGTCGTCATCCCGAAAACATCGGAGTAGAATCGTGCGGCTCCGTCGGCGTCGGTAGTCCAAGCATGCACGTGGTCAAACCTTTCGATTCCCAATGTTCCCTGCGGGGTAACTAACGGCTTATACAAAGGCATCATGTTCTTAATTAAGCCATCATCCCCTTCAAACTCACTCAGCTCGATGAACAGCACAAAAGTCTTCTCTGGGTCATCCATCCAGCCGTGCATGTGATGCATTGCGATAAGTTCCATGCTCGACTTTCCCTTATTACCATTTGTATGACTTTTGTTGCTCATAAAATATTCTCCTTGTAAGATATATTTCGGGTTCAGGTTTACAAAAACCCCCGAACGTTCTTTGATAAATTAACTTTATTGTTCCGAGCGGTGTATCCTCCTTTAAGTTGATAACTTAATGCTAACATAACTTATCAATCAAACCCATAACGCAATATGCGAATAAATTCGCATATCAGTTGAAGTAGATATCCCTTGTTTCATCTTAGAATACAAGTATTCACTAATATTATACTTGAAACAGAAGTATAGTTTCAATATTTTTACAAGTGTATATTTTAAATTATAACTTTTACATTGGTCTTTGCATACAATTTCATAAACATTTTTGCACTTGTAATCAAATCATTACAAGTGTTTTTTATGTTGCAAAACCTATGTAAAAATCAATGTTATTTTAAGTAAACCCTTGTTACTACTGGCTTTGAGTCACTTCTCGTTGGCATTTGCCCTTGAGTAACTTTTTTACCCCTTATTTTTTACGATTTGCCCACGAGTTTTCCCTTGAGATTTATAAAAACCCTCAAAAACATTATCCTCTATAGCACATACCTTCGTTCCTCAATCCGTGTACTGCGTACATAGAGTCGGTACATAAAGAAGCCCCTACAACCCTTCATTTACAAAGGATTGTAGGGGCTATGTTAGTCGTTAATATCGTCATGGTCGGCTTAGTTGAAATATCTATTTAATAATCCTTGGAATGCGCGACCATGACGAGCTTCATCTTTACACATTTCATGTACTGTATCATGTATAGCATCATAGTTAAGTTTTTTAGCTAAAGTAGCTAAATCTTTTTTACCTTGACAAGCACCATGTTCTGCATCAACTCTCATTTCAAGATTTTTCTTAGTATCACCTGTTACTACTTCTCCAAGCATTTCTGCGAATTTTGAAGCATGATCAGCTTCCTCAAAGGCAATTCTTTTATAAGCTTCTGCAACTTCTGGGAAACCTTCTCTATCAGCTTGACGACTCATTGCTAAGTACATACCAACCTCACTACACTCTCCAACAAAGTTAGCTCTTAATGCTTCTACAACTTCAGCGTCTACTCCTTTGGCAACTCCAACTTTATGCTCATCTGCCCATTCCATGTCACCTTCAGTTTTCTCTATAAATTTATCACTTTTAGCTCCACAAACAGGACAGACATCAGGTGCAGATTCCCCTTCATAGATATATCCACATACTGTACAAACAAATTTCTTCATATATATTTCCTCCTCGTATTCTTTTGAGTAAGACTACAATTATAAATTGTATCCCCTCATATATTAGTTATATAATTTACTAAGTAGAATCAAAATTAGTGTTTATCTTTGCTACAATTACAACTATACATCAATGGATAACAATTATCAAGTAAAATTTAATATCTTTTAAGAAACAGTTCGGGAATATTCGACAATTGGATCAAATTAGAATGTCCTCAATTCCATTTAAATCTTTTATTTGAAATAGATTTTTATTAAAATCTATTAACCCATCACTTTTCATATTAACAAGTTCTCTTGATAGAGATGGCCGTTGTACACCAAGATGCTCAGCAAGATTTTTCCTTGACATTGGAAGTATTAGTTCTAAATTTTTTTGAATTTCATATTGAGATAATAAATAGTTAGATATTTTTTGCCTTAAAGTTTCAAAAGATAGTTCCTTAATTTTTCGATTTAATAGAAGAATTTTGCTAGATAATAATTGCATGAAATTATTCAACACTATAGGATAGGCGCTACACATAGATATAACATCTTTTTTTGAAATATAGAGTATTATTGAACCAATAGATGAGATTATAGTAGCGGGATATATATTTGTCTCTGAGAAAGCTATTGCTTCACCAAAAATTTTTCCTTTATTTAATTTTGCTAGGGTAACAATTTTTCCACTAGCGTAATGTTTTTGAACCTCTAGTTCACCTTCGATGACAATTCCTAGTGAGTCACAGATATCTCCCTCAAGGGCTACTATAGATGTGTGATAATCATCACTATTTTTAGAGTTATCGGAAATTGAATAGTTTATACTTATAATTAAATTTTGAAGCTCTAGAGAAGTTAAACCTTTAAATAAAATACAGTGTTTTAAATTGTTTACTAAATTATCCATCGAATCACCCTTAAATTTTTATTTTGGTAACATGAGTTACATATTATTATAAGTAATTTTAATATAATTAGCCTATACAGTCAATCGAAAAGTTAATTAGTAAGCAAATATATATTTAAAAATTTGGGAGGTTTTAAAATGAAAAGAGATATCATTAATATAGATGAAAGTAAATGTAATGGTTGTGGATTATGTATAAATGCATGTCATGAAGGAGCTATAGAACTCGTGGATGGTAAGGCTAAATTAATAAGTGATGAGTATTGTGATGGATTAGGTGATTGTCTGCCGGAATGCCCGGTTGATGCTATTAAAATAATTCAGAGAGACGCTATGAATTATGATATTGAGGCTGTTTTAATTAAAAAGGAGAAAAGTGATAACAAAGAAGGTAAGAAGAGTGATCTACCTTGTGGATGTCCTGGTACAATGGAAAAGTCTATAAAAAGAAATATAAGTTCTAATTTAGTACAATCAAAAGTTAGAGTAAACACGAATGTAGAAGAACCAGTAGCTTCAATGTTAAATCAATGGCCAGTACAGCTAAAGTTAGTTAACTCAAAGGCAGGATTTCTAAAAGGGGCAGATATATTAATTGCTGCAGATTGTACTGCATATGCTTATGGAAATTTCCATAAGGAGTTTATTAAAGGGAGAATAACTTTAATAGGTTGCCCGAAGCTTGATGATAATGACTATTATAGAGATAAAATTGCTGAAATATTAGAAAATAATGAAATTAAGAGTATTACGGTTATTAGAATGGAAGTACCTTGCTGTGCTGGTATTGTTTTTTCTGTAAAGGAAGCTATGCTTAAAGCTAGAGTAATAGTTCCATACAAAGAGATAACCATTGGTATAAACGGAGTAATAGTATAGTCTTATTTTAATTAATTATAAAATTATAAAATTATAACTATTATAGGTTTAAGCCAGCTTAGAAAAGCATATATTACACAACCGTAATATATGCTTTTTTTTACTTTATAGTAAATTAACATATATAGTTTATCAAACACTTTAAATTTTTATTGTTTTAGTGTAAAATAATAGTGATTGATTATTGGATTATAAATTTTATATTTGATTTTTATCTAGATAATTAAAATATATTATATGAGGTATAATTATGAAAAGAATTGACAAGCATAATTATTATTTGGATATATGTGAAACAATATCTGAGCGAGGAACTTGTTTACGTAGGAATTTTGCAGCTATTATAGTGAAAAATGATGAGATTATGTCTACCGGATATTCGGGAGCACCTAGAGGAAGAAAAAATTGTTGTGATTTAGGTGTATGTAGAAGAGAAGAGTTAAAAGTTCCAAGAGGGACAAGATATGAACTTTGTAGATCGGTACATGCAGAGCAGAATGCAATTATATCATCAAGACGAAGCGATATGTTAGGAGCAACGCTTTATTTGGTAGGAAAAGAGGTAAGCAGTGGTGAATTAGTTGAAAATGCATCACCATGTTCTTTATGTAAAAGATTTATAATTAATGCAGGTATAGAGAAAGTTATAATTAGAGAAGATAAAATACTATATAAGATAGTATGTGTACAGGAATGGATAGAAAACGACGACTCAATTCAAGGTGATGGTGGATATTAATTATGAAATCTTGTAAAGTAAAGTTAACTATTAATTTCATAAGTTTTAGTTTATATTTATCAAATAAAAACACCGTTTTTGTGAAAGAAAGGTCTTTTTATGAGTGATAGATATGTTTTAGCAATTATTACAGCTTTAATTTCTGCTGTATTTACACCTTTAGTTAAGAAATTAGCAATAAGGGTTAATGCCATTGATGTTCCTAAAGATGCAAGAAGAGTTCATACAAAACCTGTACCAGTTATGGGGGGTCTCGCTATATATATAGCTTTTGTTTTAGGAGTGATTTTATATAATGGAATTTTAACGAAATCTCAAACGGGCATAATCATTGGCGCGACTGTAATTGTTATTGGCGGAATTATTGATGATATTAAAGATTTAAGACCTAGATATAAACTCCTTATACAAATTATAGCGGCTATATGCCTATTGATGTCAGATGTGAAGATATCAATGATAACCAATCCTTTTAGGGATTTTTATCCTTTTATAAGCATGGGATGGATTAATATACCAGTTACTATAATATGGATTGTAGGTGTTACTAATGCATTTAACTTAATTGATGGATTAGATGGTTTAGCGGCAGGTATAGCATTCATATCATGTGTTACTCTAATGATAGTTTCTATACTTAGTGGAAGACTAGAAGCTGCATTTTTAACAGCGGTCTTAAGTGGCGCTATTTTAGGTTTTTTGCCATATAATTTTAATCCAGCATCTATATTTATGGGGGATACTGGCTCTCAATTATTAGGGTTTCTCTTAGCGGCTATTTCAATTGAGGGGGCTATTAAATCTGCGACGGCTTTTGTAATTGCAGTACCAATTTTGGCGTTTGCATTACCTATTTATGACACACTTTTTGCTATGATAAGACGAAAAGTTCATGGAAAACCTATTATGCAAGCAGATAAGGGACACTTGCACCACAGGCTATTGGCTATGGGCCTCAGCCAAAAACAAGCAGTTATTATCATGTATTTTATAAGTGCTATTCTAGGCGGAATTGCTATCATAGCTATGCAAATTAGTACACAAAGGGCATATTTTTTATTAGCAACGGTAGGAGTTATTACTGTTTTAGTAGCATGGAAATATGGTATATTTGATCAAAAGGATTAGGTTATATATTATTTTATAGTTTTGAAAATTATAGGTGATAATAAATTGAATTTATATAGGAGGTATCTGGTGAAAAATATTAAAATTATGGTTATATTTGGTACGAGGCCTGAGGCTATAAAAATGGCACCTCTAATTAAGGAACTAGAAAAAGTTCCTCAAATAAAATGTAAAGTATGTGTTACCGCGCAGCATAGAGAAATATTGGACCAAGTTCTTGAAATCTTTAACATAAAACCTGAGTATGATTTAAACATAATGAAAACAAAACAAAGTTTAACAGGGATAACATGTTCTGTGCTTTCTGGACTTGAGGAAATTTTTGATAAAGAAAAGCCGGATATGGTTTTAGTACATGGAGATACTACTACTACTTTTGCGGCAGCACTTGCAGCGTTTTATAGAAAGATACCCGTAGGACATGTAGAAGCAGGTCTTAGAAGTTATAATAAATATTCACCTTATCCTGAAGAGATTAATAGAAAATTGACTGGTGCCTTAACAGAGCTACATTTTGCACCTACAACTATCTCTAGAGAAAATTTATTACGAGAGGGAATAGATGAAAAGAATATTTTTGTTACAGGAAATACAGTTATAGATGCTATGAAGTATACAATAAAAGAAAATTATGTTTTTGAAAGTCATGAGTTAAACTCAATTGATTTTAAAAATAAAAAAATTATAATGGTTACTGCTCATAGAAGAGAAAATTGGGGAATTGGAATTGAAAATATATGCAAAGCTTTAAAAATAATTGTTGAAGAAAATCTAGATGTAGAAGTGTTGTATCTTGTTCATCCAAATCCAGTAGTTAAAGATGTGGTTTATAGTATTTTAAAGGATGTTTCTAGAATACACTTACTTAGACCTATAGATACTAGGGAAATTCATAATTTAATGAAAAAATGTTATCTTGTAATGACCGATTCAGGAGGAATTCAAGAAGAAGCACCTCATTTAGGCAAACCAGTTTTAGTGCTTAGAGATGTTACTGAGAGGGTAGAAGCCCTGAGTGCTGGCACAGTAAGGCTAGTTGGAATAGATATAGATAAAATAGTACTCGAAGCTAATAAGTTAATTAGAAATGTAGACAAGTATAATCATATGAGTAAATCAATTAATCCCTATGGCGATGGAAATGCTTCGATTAAGATAGTAGATGCACTGGTAAATTACTTTAATAACATTTCAATTTGAAGTTGCGTCGATAAATTTAAGAATTAAATTCTTAAATTTATTTTTTTTAAATTCTAATAAATAAAGCAGTCTGAAATAACAGTAGTGAAGATTATAAAATTCATAATCGTGAGTAACAAGATATTAGGGCTGAGTATATTAATTATCAAGGTATAAGGTATCTAAGACCTTATATACTTGAAAATATCATTAGGTATACGTATATTCGCAAGTATAACGGGTGATAATAACACAAAATGAGAATGCTTAAAAGAAAAAAATGAAATATTGTAAATTATAACTTGCAATTGTTTTGAAGAAACAATATACTTAACTGGTAATATATGAAAATATAAACGTTTTGTAAATGTTTACCCAAATGAAATGTATATACTAAAGTTAATAAAACCCATTGACAGCGGAATGTACAATGTAATATTATGAATGTTAAGAAAGTTCACAATGTTATTAAAATGTAGTTTAATTGAATAATATAGATTTATAATTAGTTATTTAGACGTATTAAACCGTAATAAAGAGTTATATAGAGGAATATTGGTATTTAGATGAAAAAAGTCATTAATTTGGCTTTAAAACTTGAGATATCAAGGAATTTGGAGTTTTATTTATGAAAATTAGTAGACTATAATTACAATACTGTTAGAAAGTAAGGAGAAGTAAAAGTGAATAGTGATTTTAGGAACATGTTTAAAAAAATTGCTATATATGATTTCTTTATTTCTTTGATTTTTATTACAATAATTTATTTTACAGCTAAATCATATGCATTATTTTTTTTATTAGGGATAATAATAGCACTAATGAATCTTTATGTTAATGGTATTACAGTAGAGTATTCTCTTGAGAGTAAAAGTTTAAAAGGTAAAGGCATTATTGTAGTAGGATCTTTTATAAGAGTTTTATTAGTGAGTATTATTGGGTTTGCTATTAGCAGACACAATATGTTCAATATAATTGCATATATCTTCGGATATAGTGTGCAGTTCATATCTTTAGTGTATTACGGAATAAACAACAAGAATAGTGAAAGGAAGTGATTTAATGGATAAAATAGCGCCGTTATTTCATATTAAATTCTTTGGGTACAGTATTGGGATTGCAGGAAGCATATTTGTTCAGTGGTGCATGATAGCCGTAATAGCTATATTATGTGCGATCTTTACAAGAAACTTGAAAATAATCCCAGATAAGAAGCAGAATATAATAGAAATGATTATGGACTTTATTAACAATCTTGTCAAAGACAATATGGGAGAAGAATATATGGGGTTTGTACCTTATGTAGCAACAATAGTTGTCTTCCTTAGTATTGTAAATATCTCAGGGATGGTAGGTATTACACCTGCAACATCAGATTATAGTGTATCATTGGCATTAGCATTAATAACATTCTTTGTTGTTCAATGGTTTGCTATAAAGAAGATAGGTATAGGGCACTATTTTAAAGGCTATGTTGAACCATATGCATTTATATTACCTATCAATCTAATGGAAAGAGTTATGTTACCAGTATCATTAAGTTTTCGATTATTTGGAAATATAACTGCAGGTGTTGTAATAATAGATTTGGCATATACAGGCTTAGCTAGTTTGAGTGGATTTGCCCAATTTTTAATACCTATACCGTTGCATTTTTATTTTGATTTGTTCGATGGACTTATTCAAATGATTATTTTTGTTATGTTAACTATGATTAACATAAAAGTAATAGCAGAGCATTAAATTTAGTTTTTAAAAATTAAGGAGGAATATATTATGGCTATAGATTCAGCAACAATAATCACAGGAGCATCTGCAATAGGCGCAGGTCTTGCAGCAATAGGATGTATTGGCGGAGGAATAGGAACAGGTAATGCTGCAGCTAAAGCTGTAGAGGGAGTAGCAAGACAACCAGAAGCTAGAGGATCTATAATTAGTACATTAGTAATAGGTGCAGCATTCTCAGAAGCTACAGCTATTTATGCATTCTTAATAGCACTAATTTTAGCATTTAAGTAAAATGGTACATATCAAAATGAAAAATTTTGAAATTAGGACTAAAGGGGGCTTTAATAGATTATGAATTTGACTATAAATTGGAATACAATTATATTCACTATAATAAATTTTATTGTATTGTTATTTGTCTTAAAGCACTTTTTTAGTAAGCCAGTAAATAAGATAATGGATGATAGAAAAAATGGAATAAATGCATCTATTAAAAATGCTAAAGATAATGAAGAAAAAGCAGAGATTTCAAGAATAGAAAAAGACAAATTATTACATGATTCAAAGACAAAAGGAAGAGAAATAGTAGAAGAGTATAAAGTAAAAGCTCAAAACATTTCTCAGGAAATCATTGATGATGCGAAAAAAGAGTCAGTTACACTAATGGATAGATCAAGAGTCGAAATAGAAAGAGAAAAAGAAAAAGCAGCAAGTGAAATTCAAAAACAAGTTATAGATTTATCTTTAATATTATCTGAAAGAGCTCTTGAAAAACATATTGATGAAAAAGAGCATAGAAAATTAATAGAAGATTTTATTGTTAAGGTAGGTAGCTAAAATGTATGAATACTTATATAAAAGATACGCATTAGCACTATATGAAGTTGCCGATGGAAAAGGGAAAGTAGAAGAATATTTAGATGACTTGCGGGAAATTGTTTCACTTATTAAAAATGATGTTGATTTCCTAAAAGTTATTAAACATCCAAAGATCGGTACAGCTAAAAAAAAGGAACTTTTTACTGAAATTTTCAAAGGTAAAATCGATGATGGGTTGTTATCATTTTTGCTTATACTTATAGAAAAAGATAGAATATTGTTTCTTGAAGTAAACCTTAAAGAAATGGAAAAAATACATCTAGAGCGTACCAATACACTATTAGCAGAAGTTAAGACTGTAATTCCCCTTGTAGAAACTGAAAGGGAGAGTCTCAGGCTTAAATTAGCAAAAATGTATGATAAAAAGATTATTTTTGATGAAAAATTAGATAAAAAAATTATTGGTGGAGTATATATAAGAATCGGTGATGACGTTATCGATGGTACAATACAAAGCAAATTAGATGAAATGAAAAAATTAATGTTTAAATAGGAAAAGAGGTGAGTTTATGAATATAAAACCAGAAGAAATAACATCTATAATTAAAAAAGAAATCGAAGGTTATAAAAAAACAATTGAAACTGTCGACTCTGGAACAATAATTCAGATAGGTGATGGAATTGCAAGGGTTTATGGATTAGATGAATGTATGGAAAATGAACTTTTAGAGTTCCCGAATGGCATATTTGGTATGGCATTAAATTTAGAACAAGATAACGTAGGATGTGTGCTTTTAGGATCAGAAGAGGGAATTAAAGAAGGCGACATAGTAAAAAGAACTGGTAAGGTTGTAGAAGTTCCTGTAGGAGAAGCTTTAATAGGAAGAGTTGTTGATGCATTAGGTGTACCAATAGACGGTAAAGGACCAATTAAAACTACAGAGACAAGACCAGTTGAGGTAATAGCACCTGGAGTTATCTCAAGACAATCAGTTAAGGAACCGCTTCAAACTGGAATTAAAGCAATAGACTCTATGGTACCAATTGGAAGAGGACAAAGAGAACTTATAATTGGAGATAGACAAACAGGTAAAACTGCTTTAACTACAGATACTATTATAAATCAAAAGGGCAAAGATGTTATATGTATATATGTTGCCATTGGTCAAAAACAATCTACTGTTGCGCATATTGTTAATACACTATCTGAAATGGGAGCTATGGATTATACAATAGTTGTAGCATCTACAGCTTCGCATTCAGCACCACTTCAATATTTGGCGCCTTATGCTGGATGTACAATGGGTGAATTCTTTATGCATAATGGTAAGAATGTATTAATAGTTTATGATGATTTATCTAAACATGCTGTAGCTTATAGAGCTATGTCATTATTACTTCGTAGACCACCAGGTAGAGAAGCATACCCTGGAGATGTATTCTATATTCATTCAAGATTGCTAGAAAGAGCAGCAAAACTTTCAGATAAATTGGGTGGAGGGTCATTAACCGCACTTCCTATAATAGAAACTCTTGCAGGAGATGTTACGGCATATATACCAACTAATGTTATCTCTATAACAGATGGACAAATATTCCTTGAAGCTGAATTGTTCCATTCTGGACAAAGACCAGCAATTAATGCTGGAATATCTGTATCAAGAGTTGGTGGAAATGCACAAATTAAAGCTATGAAACAAGTTACAGGAACTTTAAGACTTGAACTTGCTCAATATAGAGAACTTGCGTCTTTTGCTCAATTTGGAACAGATCTTGATAAAGATGCTAAAATGAGGCTGGAAAAGGGTAAAAGATTAATGGAGATATTGAGACAAGATCAATATTCACCAGTATCAGTAGAAAAACAAGTTATGATTTTCTTTGCTGGGGCTGGTAACCGTCTTGCAGATATTCCAGTATCTCAAATAACACGATTTGAAAAAGAATTTTTTGAGTTTATGGATACACATCATGGAGAAATAGGTAAAACAATAATTACAAACAAAGTGTTAGATGATAAATTAAAACAACAACTTACTGAGGCTATAGATGAATTTAAAGAAATATTCTCTATTGATGATAAGTAAAGAGAAGAATTTAATTTAAAGCTAAGTAAAGAGAAAAATTTAATTAAATATAAGGAATCAATTAATATAGCACCTTTAAGCTATAATTAATTTGTCTTGACTATATATTATCAGAGCTAAATGGCATTGATAATATATAGTCAAGACTAAAGAGAGGTGAAACATGGCAGGTGCAGGGCTTGTTGCAATTAAACGAAGAATAAGATCTATAACAAATACTACGAAAATTACAAAAGCAATGGGATTAGTTTCGACATCTAAATACCAAAAGATAAGAAAAAAATTGGATACTAATAATAATTATGTAGATAAGCTTGAGGAAGTTATTAAACAAGTTAGAGATAATTACGACGATGATAGTATCTATATAAAAGGGAACAAAAGTAGTAAGAAAATGTATGTTGTTTTGACTTCGGATACAGGTCTTTGTGGCGGCTTTAATTGGTCAATAGTAAATGAATTGATAAGTAAACTTAAAGGCAATAAAGAAGAATACGATATAATTATAGTAGGCCATAAAGGAAGAGTTATATTTAAAAAGCTCAATATTGAAACTGTGGCTGAATATGTCGATATTTCAGATGTTCCTACTCAAAAAGAAGCCACTACTATTATTAATCATGCTTTCAACATGTATAATAATGATGAAATAGGTGAGGTTTATATTGTTTATAAAAAACTTATTTCAGCAATGAAAAATGAAGTTAAAATTGAAAAGTTACTTCCTCTAAATTTTGAAGATGAAGAAAATAGAAATAAAGAGTATGTAAATATTGAAGCAATAGATGAAAAAGCATTAGGTGAAATAACGACCTTATTTTTAGGTGGTAAAACACTAAATTCAATGTTACATTCAAAAGCAAGTGAGCACAAATCTAGAATGGAATCTATGGGATCAGCCACTGAAAATGCTAATGACATACTTGATAAACTTAATTTAAAATATAATAGAAGTAGACAATATTCGATTACACAAGAAATTTCAGAAATAGTCGGAGGAGCGGAGGCTCTAAAGTAGAAAGGAGAGAGATTAATGGCAGGACATATAGGCAAAGTCGTTCAAGTAATAGGACCGGTTATAGATATAAAGTTTGACTCAGATAGTCTTCCTAACATTTATAATAGTATTGAAATTCAGATGAAAGATAGAGTAATTGTAGCTGAGGTTGAACAACATATCGGTGATGATATTGTAAGAGCGATAGCTATGGAAGGTACAGAAGGTTTAAGACGAGGACTAGATGCTATTGATACAGAGCACCCAATAATGGTGCCAGTTGGAGATGTAGTTCTTGGAAGGTTATTTAATGTTCTTGGAAAACCTGTGGATGAAATGGGCGAAGTTAAGGTAGATAAGTATATGCCTATTCATAGGTCAGCTCCAACATTTGCAGAACAATCTGTTGAACCAGAAGTGTTTGAAACAGGAATTAAGGTAATAGATCTTATAGCTCCATATCAAAAGGGTGGAAAAATTGGCCTTTTGGGTGGTGCAGGAGTTGGTAAAACTGTTCTTATACAAGAACTTATGAATAATATTGCAAAAGAGCATAATGGTCTTTCAGTATTTACTGGTGTTGGTGAGAGAACAAGAGAAGGAAACGATCTTTATAATGAAATGAAGGAGTCAGGAGTTATTTCTAAAACTGCTTTGGTTTTTGGACAAATGAATGAACCGCCTGGTGCCAGGATGAGAGTTGCGTTAACTGGTCTTACTATGTGCGAAAATTTTAGAGATCAAGGTAAGGATGTACTATTGTTTATAGATAACATTTTTAGATTTACACAAGCTGGTTCTGAGGTTTCCGCACTACTTGGAAGAATACCAAGTGCTGTTGGTTACCAACCAACACTTGCTACAGAAATGGGACAATTACAAGAGAGAATCACATCTACAAAGCAAGGTTCAATTACATCTGTTCAGGCAGTGTATGTACCAGCAGATGATTTTACAGATCCAGCTCCGGCAACTACATTTACACATCTTGATGCTACTACAGTACTATCAAGAGGAATAGTTGAACTTGGTATATATCCGGCAGTAGATCCATTAGAATCGACATCAACAATGCTTGATCCTAGAATAGTTGGTAGGGAACATTATGATGTTACAATAGAGGTTAAACATATACTTGAAAGATATAAAGAACTTCAAGATATTATTGCAATACTTGGTATGGATGAATTATCTGAAGAAGATAAATTAGTAGTAACAAGAGCAAGAAAAGTACAAAGATTCTTATCTCAACCATTTACAGTAGCTGAGCAGTTTACTGGAATGAAAGGTAAATTTGTACCAGTAAAAGAAACCGTTAGAGGTTTTAAAGAAATTCTTGAAGGAAAACATGATGAATTACCTGAAGCTGCATTTATGTTTGTTGGTTCTATAGAAGAAGCAGTAGAGAAAGCGAAGACTTTGGCTAATCAATAATGTTTTTTAGATAGCAGTTAGCCATTATGTTACTTATTTTATTTAAGATAACTAGTAAAAATTATTAATTATTCTTTAAGGATATGTACATAGAAAGGTCGGTGTTATTTTATGAAAAATCATATAAAGCTTACTATGATTACTCCTGAGAAGCAGTTTTATAGTGGTGATATTTTAAGCCTTAACACACAGAGTGATGATGGTGTATTTGGTATTCTTGCGAATCATGTTCCTATGATAGCTCAATTGAAACCAACAGTTACTACATTTATACAAGTTGATGGTAAAGAGTTAAAAGCTTTTACATCAACGGGTGTTTTAAGAGTTCTCAAAGGTGAAGTAGAAATGTTATGTAGCGCCTGTGAATGGCCAGAAGATATAGATGTTGAAAGAGCAAACGAGGCTAAAAAAAGAGCAGAAAAAAGATTGGATACTGATGATGAAGTTAGTTTAAAACGAGCTGAGGGTGCTGTTTTAAGGTCGATTATGAGACTTAAGACAAAAGGGTAGAAACTAAAGAAAATGAAGATATTAATTTATCTTCATTTTTTTTATGCCCCAAAATAAACTAAAGTTGATTTAATAATCTAAGTGAGCAGTATTAAATTATTTAAGCACATTTTAATTGAAATTTTATATATTAGTAGTATAAAGAAAAGATATATATAAAGTTTGATTAATGTTATATGCCCTACCTATATTTTAAATAAAATAGCCCTCTTCGCACTTGTGCTGGGGGATAATTTTGTTAATAAGACAAAAAAATAAAAACTGACAGTATATAGAATAAAAAAGTAAATTATTGTCAAGAATTTAATTGTTGCTAGCAATTTAACCAAAGGGTAGGGGGATTAAAATGAGAAAAAAAGGTATAACGCTTTTATGTATAGTGTTAAGTATGGCTATTATGCAAATTAATATTAGATTAACTAGTGCACATGAGAATCTTAATTTATTTGATGAAATATTAATCCAAACTAAAAGCAAAACTGTAGAATATGGGTTAAAGACATGTTTCGAAACTCAAGAAGATTCGAAAGAGATTTGTAACTATTTAATTTCAGCAATAGATCTTGATTATAAAAAAGTAATATTAACTAGAACTGAAAATAAGGATTCCTATAATGTAGATTTTTCAAGTGGAAATGCAAGGGGATATGTAGAGGCTTTGAAATATAAAAATAAGAGTCTTATAACTATAAATATAAGTACTGTAAGTAACGAAAATGGGTTAGTATCTCTTAAAAATAAGATTAGTGCTAGCATTGGTTGTAGAGGCAAAAATGTTAAGTATTTCCAATACTTGAAGGCGAAAGTTGAAAAAACTAGTAAAAATGGTGGAACAAATAATATTAATGTTATTAATCAAAAAATAATAAAAATATTAAAATCTTATGGAACGGAAAATATTGATACAGTGAGTTTAAATAATGGATTAAGTACTATGGCATATACCAGAAAATTTGATGAGAAGGTAATTAATAACAAGTTATTTGATTTTAATTATGCTGTATGTAGTTATTCATCAGGAAACTACATTATCATAGGTACACCTGAAATAATTACAACTTATTAAAAATTATCAATAATATGGAGGAAATGAATGGATAGATTTATTATAAAGGGTGGGAAAAAATTAGAGGGTGAAGTGAATATAAGTGCAGCTAAAAATTCTGTCCTTCCTATACTTGCAGCAACTATATTGAATGGTAATAATTGTACTATTGAAAATACTCCGATGCTTGAAGATGTATTTGTAATTTGTGATGTATTAAAATCTCTTAGAGCTGATATTAGTATAGATAAAATTAATAAAAGGGTTAAAATAAATACTGCTAATATATTTGATAATGGAGCTAACGATGAATTAGTAAGGAAGATGAGAGCATCTTTCTTAATAATGGGGCCAATGCTTGGGAGATTCGGAAGTTTTAAGATATCTCTACCTGGTGGATGTAATATTGGAACTAGGCCAATTGATCTTCATTTAAAGGGATTATCAGCATTAGGTGCAGAGGTGTCGGTAGGTCATGGATATGTTGAAGCAAAAGCAAAAAAATTAATAGGGAGCAACATATATTTAGATTACCCGTCGGTTGGTGCTACGGAAAATATAATGATGGCGGCAACGCTCGCACAGGGTGAAACCATAATAGGAAATGCAGCAGAGGAACCAGAAATTGTTGATTTAGCAATATTTTTAAGGGGGATGGGAGCAAAAATTGATGGAGAAGGAACAGATACTATAAGGATAATAGGAGTAAAAGATTTTAAAGAAGTTGTTCATAAGCCAATATATGACAGGATAGAGGCGGGTACATTTATGATAACTGCTGCAATAACAAAAAGCTTAATTAAAATTAATGGAGTTGACGAAATTCATTCAAAGCCAATAATAGCAAAACTTACAGAAATGGGGGTAGCAATAGAAATCAATAAAAATAGTGTAATAGTGGATGGTAGGCAAAAATTAAATCCTATAGATTTAAAAACAATGCCATATCCAGGATTCCCCACCGATATGCAAGCACAGATGATGAGTTTATTATGTACAGTAAAAGGGACAAGTATAATCACGGAAACCATTTTTGAAAATAGGTTTATGCATGCTGTAGAGCTTAAGAGAATGGGGGCAAATATAAAAATAGATGGTAGAAGTGCTGTAATTGAAGGTATAGATACATTTACAGGCTCAGAGGTCACAGCTACAGATTTAAGAGCGGGGGCAGCACTAATACTCGCAGGTCTTACAGCAGAGGGCACAACTACAATAAAGGACATATATCATATTGATAGAGGGTATGTGTCGATTGAAAAGAAATTAAGAGGTTTAGGAGCAGATATAGAAAGAGTGCATTATGATAAGTAATATAAGTTTTGGTGAATTTTAAATAAACAACAAAAAATATAAAAATATAGCATAAAAACTAAAGAATTGGAATATATTAAATAACAATATATTCCGATTTTTTTATAATGTTTTTTAAAAGTGTACAAGTTTTATTATCTAACATAGGCTCAATAGTCCTAAAAAAGTAATAATTTTTATGTTTAATTAATATGTATAGAGTAAAACTTGTTTATAACGAGGGGGAGGAAAAAATGAGAAGAGGTTTTAGTGCAATACATTTAAAGAGCATTATTCTATTAATAATTGCGTTTGTTGGATTTGTAGTGATTACGTCTGTGTTAATAGTGGGGATTGGAAATAATAAATATATAAATATACAGAAAGATAAAAATAAAAGCACTGTAGTTAAAGCAGGAGATAATAAAAGCAATATAGCTAAATCAGGAGATAATAAAAGTGTTATGAAATATGATTTAATGCCAAAAGTTACTAAAATAAGGGTGTTTATGACAAAAGAAAATACTATAAAAGAACTTAATTTAGAAGATTATGTTACTGGAGTCGTGGCATCAGAAATGCCTGTTGAATTTGAGGTAGAAGCTATAAAAGCTCAAGCAGTAGCTGCTAGAACGTATGCTTTAGCCCATGTTACTTTATTAGGTGGAGTGGGATGTAAAAACGGAAAAGGAGCTAATGTATGCGATACAGTTCACTGCCAAGTTTATATGACTAAAGATGAACGTGTAAAAGTATGGGGTAGAGTTAATGGTGAAGAATACTGGAATAAGATTAAGAATGCTGTTGAAGCAACAGCGGGTGAAGTTTTAACATATAATGATAATTTGGTAATGGAGCCATATTATTTTTCTACAAGTAGTGGGGAAACAGAAAATTCTGAGGATGTATTTAGTACGAGTGTACCTTATTTAAGGAGTGTAGCAAGCCCTGGTGAGGAAAAATTAAAAAATAGTAAAAGTAGTAAAACTTTTGGTTATAAAGAGTTAAGTCAAATTATAAATAAAAATTACGATAATGCTAGAGTATCCTCTTCTGACATTAGAAACCAAATAACAATAATTGATAGAACTCAGGCTGGAAGTGTTAAGAACATTAAGGTAGGAAGCATAACTATGACAGGAAGTAAATTTAGAACAATGCTCGGTTTAAAATCAGCTAATTTTATAATAAAATTTAATTCAAGTAGTATAGAAGTGGATTGTAGTGGATATGGTCATGATGTCGGAATGAGTCAATATGGAGCAGAGGTTATGGCCAAAGATGGAAAAAAATATGTTGATATTTTAACTCATTATTATCAAGGCACCGCCGTATCTAAATAAAAAACCATATAAATAAGGCTGGTTATCCTATATAGAGGTATAACTGGCCTAAAATTTTGAAAAAAAGTAAAATAATTTAATAAAAATGTATGTTTTATTAAATTATGGACAAAAATACAAATGGAGGTGTTTGTATGAATAAAAACGCAAACAATAAGGCATTAAACTTTTTCAAGAAGGAGGGCTTCTACGTAATTTTATTTGTTTGTTTATGTATAGTAGCTACAGTGGCATCTATAACAGCAAATAATAAAAGTAAAATTGCAAGCAATCAGGAAGCAGTACAAAAAGAACAAGCTAATGCAGGTAATGTAACTGGAGGGAATCAAAAGGAATACGATGGTGCTCTTCAAGTGAAAAAAGAAAATATAGCTAAGACTAAAGAACTTAAACCAGTGCCTAACATAAAAAGTGTAGCAACTGCTGCAGTTTCTGGCTCAGTTAATGCTCAATTTGCAAATCCAGTGGCTAATGGGCTACTCGCAAGAGCATATTCAAAAGAAATTGATTCAGTAGTGTTCAAGACTGATGGAAGCTATAGAACAAATTTAGGAGTTGACATTCAAGCTAAAATAGGCGAGCCAGTGGTTGCGGCAATGGATGGAATAGTTAAAGAAGTTGGTACTGATGTTGTAGGTCAAAATGGAAATATGGTTGTAATAGATCATCAAAATGGGCTTGTTACTAAATATACTAGCTTAAGTGAAAAAATATTAGTAAAAAAGGGCGATAAAGTAAATAAAAAACAGCAAATTGGTACAGTGGGAAACTCTAGTTTAAATTCATATAAAGAAGTATATGGTTCTCATTTGCATTTTGAAGTTTCGCAAAATAATACGAATATTGATCCTGCTAAATATATAAAATATGATAAATACCAACCTGCAAAAACAAAATAAAAACCAATGACCATCTCAATTAGTTGTTTTTCCGAAATATATGGTCAGATGACTAATTGGAATGGAATTTAAAAGCAAGGTATTGCATATTTATTAATATAGAAGGGTTTAGGAGGTAACACTTTGAAAGACTATATTGAAGACAGAGTATTAGAAGTTGCTAAGTATATTATTGAGTCGAAATCCACAATAAGAAGAACCGCCAAGGTGTTTGGAGTTAGCAAGAGTACTATACACAAGGATATGACGGAGAGATTACCGACATTAAATCCTAAAATTGCTAGTCAGGCAAAAATAATTTTAGATTTAAATAAAGCTGAAAGACATATTAGAGGTGGAGATGCTACTAGGCTTAAATATAAGGCAATTGAAGGATAAAACATTTCAAACTAAAAACCATAAAAAATATTATTGGTAAAAAAGGATATTTTTATGGCTTTATGTAATAGAGTTTAGTATAATTTAATTATCTAATATACTAAAGAGCAGGAGTGAGTTTTGAGATGTTTTTTTTAAAAATGGGCACAGACATGGGAATTGATTTAGGAACAGCAACGGTACTTGTATATATCAAAGGAAAAGGCGTTATTTTAAAAGAACCTTCTGTTGTTGCCATAGATAGAAATAATAATAGGGTACTAGCAGTTGGAGAAGAAGCTAGGCAAATGATAGGAAGAACGCCAGGAAATATTGTGGCAATACGTCCTATGAGGGACGGTGTTATTTCAGATTATGATATAACTGAAAAAATGTTAAAGCACTTTATAAAGAAGGCTTGTGGTAAAAGAAGATTATCCGCCCCAAAGGTTGTTATTTGTGTCCCTTGTGAATCAACCGAAGTGGAAAGAAGAGCGGTCGAAGATGCAGCTAGAAATGCAGGAGCTAAGAAAGTTCAACTTATAGAAGAACCTTTAGCGGCAGCGATAGGAGCTGGACTCGACATTAGTAAAGCAAGTGGTAATATGGTTATTGATATTGGTGGAGGGACTACTGATATTGCAGTTATTTCTTTAGGAGGCATGGTCGTACGTGAATCTATTAAAGTAGCTGGAGATAGGTTTGATGAAAATATCATAAAATATATTAGGAAAAAGCATAAATTAATGATTGGAGAGAGAACTGCAGAGGATTTGAAAATCAACATAGGTTGTGCTTATAGACAAGATGAAGAGGAAAGTATGGAGATAAGAGGAAGGGACTTAGTTACAGGTCTTCCGAAAAATCTGGCAGTAACATCCGAGGAAATGAGAGAAGCTTTAAAAGAGGCAGTATCGCAAATAGCGGGATGTGCACATTCAGTGTTAGAAAAAACACCACCTGAGTTATCGGCGGATATAGCTGATAAAGGTATAATTATGACTGGTGGAGGTTCATTGTTAAAGGGACTCGACAAATTAATACAAGAGGTTACTAAGGTTCCGGTATATTTGGCTGAAGATCCGATATCATGTGTAGCACTCGGAACAGGTAAAGTATTGGATTATGTGGATAAGCTAGGTAATTCATTTGGTGGATATAACAATTATTTATCAAAGTAAAAAGTGTAAACAAGCTATAAAAATAAGCAATACAATTATTTTATTAATTGTATTGCTTATTTTTATATATTTTAAAAAAAGCGTAAATGTTGTTAATTATTATATAAAAAATTAATTAGAGCATGTTGATAGGAATTATATTATTTTGATCAGTGGTAAGTGAGTATAAATAATATGAATGTATAAGGGATCTACTTAAAACATTAGCAATTTCCATTACTAAACTAAGTCTTATGTTTCTATTAGTGAATAATTCACTATCATCACTTGAATCTACTATACCTACTAATGAGACATTGCCTACTTGGGGGAGGTTTTTACCTACACCTTTACCAGGATGAATTGGATAATTCCTAGCTTGGATTTCACCAATATTTGAAATATCGCCAAGACATGCATCAACACCTATGATAGTACAGTTTGGATGTTTTGTGTTTATTTCAGATAACTTACTATCTATGTTTAAGGCATGAATCGGATTATCTATAGTGCCATAAACGGGCAATGGAAAGGAACTATTCTTTAAAAAGGTACCAACCAAAGGTCCAAGGCAATCACCTATACATCTATCGGTACCTATGCAAACGACTAGAGTGTTTTTGTCAATATAGTCTTTTAGAAAATTAGAAATTGTATAGTATGCTAAAGGGTCTTTATAATGGGTTTTAGCTTTGCTCAAGAAATATACCTCCTTGCATTTTTGCCTTTGAAAAACAATTCTTATTTATTTTCCTATGAATCATTTATATGAATAAACTCCGAGCATTATTATTATAAAGAATAAAAAAATCATTAATTGGCAAAGAATCTATATATATAATAATTATTTGGGGTGATTTTTTTATGAAAAGAATTAATTCATTATTCATTATTATATTCTCTACTTTAGTAAGTGTGATTAGCATGGTTTCATATCATTACTATGTTGATAATTTGCATAAACCTGAGGTGGCTGAGTATACAAAACATTCTAATTCAAGAACAGCTAATAATGATGGTGTTAAAGTGCTTATAAAGGATGATATGCAGGATAAAAAATTGAGTAGTAATTATAAAAACGAAGAAGAAAAGGTGAGTAGTAGTAGTTCAAATGTAATTTCATCAGATCTAGATACTAAAAAAAATGAGGAGGAGAAGGATAGTCTAGAAAATTATTATAATTATATAGAAAAAAATGAAAAAGCAGTCTTTAAAGTATCCGCATCAAAAATAGAAGAAAATTTAACTGCTTCTGATAAAATCAAGTTATTGTATGTAAGCATGAAGTTAGATAAAGAGGAGTATAAGAAAGTGCAGGAATATTTATATGCCAAAGATGCTGAGGGGGGTGTTCTTAAAGCACTTAAATTATTGAAAAAGGATTTATCAGAAAAAGAATATGACAAAGTTAGGAAGGTAGCTGGAAGGTTTATAGATATGAACTTGGCAGAAGAAATGAATTAACTATATTTAAGCGAGTTATATGAAAAAAACTTTTAAAAAATAAAAAGTTGTATTAGCGTTTAATACTGAGTAAATATGAGAATGATACAGTAATATAGAGAAGAAGTTGTTTATTTAAGGAAAATAAATTTGTAATTTATTATTTTAAGTTGTATAATAATCCTTGTCGACACGGCAAACAATATATTAATAATATGCTAGCATGGCTCAACGGTAGAGCAGCTGACTTGTAATCAGCAGGTTGTAGGTTCAATTCCTATTGCTAGCTCCACATATGGAGGAGTTCCCGAGTGGCCAAAGGGGGCAGACTGTAAATCTGTTACGTAATGTTTCGATGGTTCGAATCCATCCTCCTCCACCATTTATTGTGTTTATTTAATTCTGGGAGCATAGCTCAGCTGGGAGAGCATCTGCCTTACAAGCAGAGGGTCACAGGTTCGAACCCTGTTGTTCCCACCATAATAATTTTTTATAATCAAATAAGTATATGCTAGCATGGCTCAACGGTAGAGCAGCTGACTTGTAATCAGCAGGTTGTAGGTTCAATTCCTATTGCTAGCTCCACGTATGGAGGAGTTCCCGAGTGGCCAAAGGGGGCAGACTGTAAATCTGTTACGTAATGTTTCGATGGTTCGAATCCATCCTCCTCCACCAAAAGACATCAATAGATGTCTTTTTTTACTTATTTAATTTAAAAGTAATTGAGATATGTTGACACTGCTGATTGCATGTGGTAGTATAATGAAAACTTAATATTGATAACTCTTATCAAGAGAGGTGGAGGGAAAAAGGCCCTATGAAACCCGGCAACCGGTGCTATGCACCATGGTGCCAATTCCTGCAGGTATAATCTGCAAGATAAGGGAGATGGATAAAACACCTCTTCTTATTTTTGGAAGGGGTTTTATTTTTATAAAAATTATTATTTAGCATTAGAAAGGAGAATTAATATGAAAAGATTATTCACATCAGAATCAGTTACAGAAGGACATCCAGATAAAATTTGTGACCAAATTTCAGATGCTGTACTTGATGCTATATTAGAACAAGATCCTTACGCTAGAGTTGCTTGTGAAACTGCAGTTACTACTGGAATGGTATTGGTTATGGGAGAGATAACAACTAATTGTTATGTAGATGTTCCTAAGGTTGTTAGAAATACTATTGAAGGTATAGGATATACTAGAGCGAAATATGGTTTCGATGCTAGTACATGCGCAGTAATTACATCTATTAATGAACAATCATCAGATATAGCTATGGGTGTTGATGAAGATTTAGAGTCTAAGGAAGGCCGTACATCGAAAGTTGATTCAATAGGCGCTGGAGATCAAGGTATGATGTTTGGGTTTGCCACTAATGAGACACCAGAGTATATGCCTCTTCCGATTTCTATGGCACATAGATTAGCAAGAAGATTAAGTGAAGTAAGGAAAGATGGTACATTAAAATACTTGAGACCAGATGGAAAAACTCAGGTTACTGTAGAGTATGAAGACAATAAACCAGTTAGAATAGATACTATTGTTATTTCAACTCAACATGGAGTAGAAGCAACTCATGATCAAATTGAAAAAGATTTAATAGAAAACGTAATAAAGCCAATAGTTCCAAGTGAATTATTAGATGAAAATACGAAATATTATATAAATCCTACAGGTAGATTTGTAATCGGAGGACCTCAAGGTGATTCTGGTTTAACAGGAAGAAAAATAATAGTTGATACTTATGGAGGATCTGGTAGACATGGCGGTGGATGTTTCTCAGGAAAAGATCCAACGAAAGTTGATAGATCAGCTGCATATGCTGCAAGATGGGTTGCTAAAAATTTAGTAGCTGCAGGGGTTTCAGATAAATTAGAAATTCAGTTAGCGTATGCTATAGGTGTAGCCAAGCCAGTATCTATAGAAGCAGAAACTTTTGGAACAGGAAAAATTTCTGACGATAAAATAGTTGCAATAATCGAAAAAGTATTTGATTTAAGACCAGCTGTTATTATAAGAGAATTAGATCTTAGAAAACCTATTTATAAACAAGTAGCAGCTTATGGACATTTTGGAAGAAATGATCTAGATTTAAGTTGGGAAAAATTAAATAAGGTTGATGAAATAAAAAAATATTTATAATATAAGTAAAAAAGGATGACAATTAATAATTGTTATCCTTCTTTTGCGTATATAATTATTAATTTTAAAGTAAGATAATTATAAAATCATATTTATTATACAGTTTATGGATTATTAATTAGAATTTTGATAAAACTTAAGATAGAGGTATACTATTGATAAAAGTTGTATAACACATATGATATAATAATATTATTATATAAATTTATAAATAGGGGAGATTTTATGTCAGAAATACAAGGAACAATCGAAGATATAGTATTTCATAATGAAGACAATGGATATATAATTGCTCATTTAAATGATAATAAAAAACAAATAACCGTGGTTGGCGTTGTGCCATATATAAGTGAAGGGCAGAATCTGAAGTTAACTGGAGAGTGGGTTAATCATCCTCAATTTGGTAAACAATTTAAGATAGTCCAGTGTGAGGAAATTATACCTAGTTCACTTATGGGTATAGAAAAATATTTATCTTCAGGAGTTATTCAGGGAATTGGACCTGTAACTGCTAAAAAAATAGTACAGCGCTTTGGCGAAGATACTATGAACATATTAGATAATGAGATAGAGAAATTAAAAGAAATAGATGGTATAGGACAAAAAAAGATTCAGTTAATATTCGAATCTTACGCAAAGCAAAGAGAAGTAAAAAATATTATGATATTTCTTCAAACATATGGAGTAACACCTAGTCAATGTGTAAAAATATATAAAAAATATGGAGCAGAATCGATAAAAGTAGTTCAAGATAATCCTTATGTACTAACTGAAACTATTTCTGGTGTAGGATTTAAAATTGCAGATAAGATAGCGAGAAGTTTAGGGATTGACAAAGAATCGCCTTTTAGAATACAAAGTGGAATTAATTATGTGGTTAATGAATTTTGTGCTATGGGAAACACTTATATGCCCCTTTTAAAATTGTATAAGCAATCTAAAAACATCCTTGGGGTTACTGATGAAGAAATTGAGAAAAATATTTATGATAATGTATTGAATGGTAAATTGAAAATTGAGAATATAGATGAAGAAGACTGCGTTTTTACTATGCCTTTTTATTATTGTGAATTAAGTATAACTAAAAAAATTATAACCTTATCTATAGAAGAGTATGAAGAATTAGAAATAGATGTAGAAGAGAAAATTAATGATTTTGAGAAAGAAAAAAATATACAATTTGCGACTTCTCAAAGGAGTGCAATTTGCGGGGCTATGGAAAATAGTATTGAAATTATAACAGGAGGGCCAGGTACGGGTAAAACAACTATAATCAATTGCATTATAGAAATGTTTGAAAAAGCAGGACTTAAAGTGTATATGGCTGCACCTACAGGCCGCGCTGCGAAAAGAATGACTGAAGCTACTGGACGTGAAGCGAAAACAATACATAGACTGCTAGAGCTCGGGATAGGTGGAGATGACAGTTCACAGTTTACTAAAAGCGAGGAATCTCCACTTGATTGTGATGTATTAATTGTTGATGAAGCATCTATGATAGACATAATGCTTATGAATAGTTTGTTAAATGCGATTACAATAGGGACTAGACTTATAATAGTTGGTGACGTTGATCAGCTGCCATCAGTTGGACCGGGTAACGTTCTGAGAGACCTTATTGATAGCAAAAGTGTTAAGGTGGTTAAACTTAAGGAGATCTTTAGGCAAGCACAGGAAAGTATGATTATTGTCAATGCCCATAAGATTAATAATGGTGAAATGCCTATTCTAAATAAAAAGGGTAAAGATTTTTATTTTATTGAAAACAATGAACCGGAGAAAATTTTAAATAACATAATAACTTTAATAAATACAAGACTACCTAATTTCAACAAAGAATGGGATAAAATGAAGAACATTCAAATATTATCACCCATGAGGAAGGGCATACTTGGCATAGAGAATTTAAATATCGAGCTTCAGAAAATATTAAATCCTAAAATTAAAGATAAAAAAGAAAAAGAATTTAGAAATACGATATTTAGGGTTGGTGACAAGGTTATGCAAATAAAAAATAATTACTCTATGAAGTGGCATAAAATGAATGCAAAAGCAGAGGATGGCACTGGAATTTTTAATGGTGATGTAGGGTATGTAGAAGATATTAATGAAGACAATGAGAATGTTGTTGTCATTTTCGATGATGATAAGCGTGTAGAATACGAGGGTGTGAATTTAGATGAACTAATGCTTGCTTATGCTATAACAATACATAAGAGTCAAGGAAGTGAGTTTGAAGTTGTAATTATGCCTATGTTCATGGGGCCACCACTTTTAATGAATAGAAATTTGCTCTATACAGGTATAACTAGGGCTAAAAATATGGTTGTTTTAGTGGGCGAGAGAAAAGCTATTAGTTTCATGAAAGACAATAACAGAAGTTTCGAGAGATATTCTGCACTGGGCTTTAGAATAAAACAAATAGTAGATGCAAATCTGAGTCTAGATTAATATTACGACGCCACAGGTGATTATTTAATTATAAAGGAGATTTTACATGGTTTACTACGCAAAATTAAACCTTAGTAAGGAAAAAGATGAAATTAGTAAGGGGATTTTTAAAGCTTATATAAATGGTGAAAATAATATTGATATTGTATCTGTATTTTATAATTCCTCTGATATATTCTTAAAAACGATAGTAACATATGCAAACGAAAACAAAAACATATTATATATAACTAATGAAGATGAACGTAACATTGATATTCTTTATTATATTAATAAATATAGCAATCTAGGTCAATATGTGTATTCATCTACAACGAATTATACGAGCGAAAGTGGGTATTTATACATATGCAGCCATGAGAATGCATTAAAACTACAAGAAAAATTTGATTTGGTTATTTATAATGATATTAGGAGTTTCCCGAAGTTTAATAAAGAGCAAATAAAAAATATATTACTGAAAATGAGAGGCGAAGAGGGGTTAGCTATAGCATACTGTGTAGAAAATGTTTTAAGTGAGGATAATACAATTATGTTTCCGATAAAAAATGCTAATATCCCAATTATTGAGCCTAGGATTATAACTACTAGAATAAATCTTAGTTTGGATATACCTTTAGTAGTTTATGAATATTTAAATTGGTCAATAATATCTAACAGAAAGGTAATAATATTTGTGCCAGACGCACAAAAAGTTATGTCTGTATTCGCGTACCTTAGTAATTTTAAAAAGAAGTTAAGTGAAAATATAGTTTTATTTATTAAAAGTAGAAGTGATGATAATATTAAAGTAAACTTTATGAATAAAGATAAGGGAATACTCGTAACAAATGACTTTGAAGAAAACTATTTAGAATTCCATTCGATTGATGTTATAGTTTACTTTGCTGATAACGTGAAATTCGACTATAAACAATTGTTTTTTTTATCAAGTAAAGTTGGAAGATTTGAGAATATACAAAGGGGTGAGGCTATATTTTTAGCTAATGCTCAAACTGTTCAAATGGATAAAGCTAAAAGTATGGCTAGTAAATTTAATGAGAAAGCGTGGGAAAGAGGATTATTAAATATATAAAAAAGATACTTTACTGTTTAGTTCAAGTTATATATTCTGGTGATGAATCATGCGTAATATGTAGTGGATATAGTGAAGAGAGTGAAGCGCTGTGCACTGTATGTAGAAAAAAACTTAGACGCTCCGAGGAAAGTTTTTATATAGGTAGTAGTGAAGAAGAATACATTGCAAGGTCAGTGTTTTATTATTCGAGTATTGTTAAAGAACTAATTATTAGACTTAAATATAAAAATGATTTTATATGCGGCGAAATTTTGGCTAAATATATGCTGGAATCTGTTAAAAATAATTATTTGGAGATTGATTTAATATCTTATGTACCTATGACTAAAAAAGCTCAAAAAAATAGAGGATATAATCAAAGTGAGTTTCTAGCAAAATACTTAGCACAATTTTCGAGTATTCCAGTTATATGCAACTTGGTTAAAACGGAAGATACTAAAGATCAAATAGGTCTAAGTGGCGACCAAAGGTGGGACAATATGAAAAAATGCTTTGAAATTAAAGGGAGCGAGTTTATAAAAAATAAAAATATTTTACTTGTAGATGATGTTATAACCACTGGAGCTACAGCGTTTCATTGCGCACATGTGCTAAAAAAGAACGGAGCAAATAATATTTTTATATTGACTATAGCCAAAAGTAATGTATAATACTGATTGTAGTAAGTTAGGTTTGTGGTTGAAAGTCGAGGCCAGTCGCAGGCGAAACGATCCACGTAAGTTAAACAAAGTTTAGTGAGCATGGTGCGGCTTAGAGGTTAGTCCTGCCGTTTTAACGAGCGAGAGTGTTAGTAGTGAGAAGGTAATTCTGGGTAGCAAAAGCTCCAGCAGGCGAGTGTGGGGGCAAAGACCAGGTCAACTAACTTACTATATAAAAACTCCTAATATTATATTAGGAGTTTTTATTTTTTTTGTTTGTGTAAACGATTGAAATACAAAAAACAATTATAGTCAATTAACAATTCACATAAAGAAATAGGGTAATAATTAGGAATATTAAGGGATTGTTATTTAAATTGCTTTAATATTACGTAAATTCTGAATTTATGGTTGCTATTTAGCATTAAGTGTAATAGAATTGAGATACAAAACATATAGCATGCTTAAATATAGAACGTTATATGGATATTAGAAAGGGGTTGTACGTATGAAAATTAAAGTAATAGGAAAAAACATGGAAGTAACAGAAGCATTAAAAAATATGATAGACAAGAAAGTATCTAGATTAGATAAGTATTTTAATCCGGATGTGGAAGCTCAGACAACCATGAGTGTCCATAAGAACAGACATACTATAGAAATTACAATACCTTTTAATGGAGTTGTTTTGAGATCAGAAGAAGTAAATGATGATATGTATACTTCCTTAGATCTTGTTGTTGACAAATTAGAAAGACAAATCAGAAAAAATAAAACGAAATTAGAAAAAAGAAATAAAGGAACGTCCCTTAAATTTCAGGGTATACCACAATATGATAATAGTGAAGATGATGGTTTAGAACCTAAAATAGTAAAAACAAAGAAATTTGCATTCAAACCAATGTCTGCAGAAGAAGCAGTGCTTCAAATGGAGTTAGTTGGACATAGTTTCTTTGTATATATGAGTGATGGTAGTACGGAAGTAAATGGTAATTCAGAAGTGAATGTAGTATATAAAAGAAAAGATGGAAATTATGGGTTGATAGAACCACAGTTTTAAAATTTAAAGGATTAAAGTAATCATGTTTACTTTAATCCTTTTTTAGCTTTAACGTTAAAAATAGAAAATTATTAATAAAAAATTAATAGAAATTATAGAATTGTATAAGTTGAACAGAATTAAATTAAGTGGTATACTTTACAAGTGTATATTTTGGAAGTATTAAAAAGAATAGTGAGGATGAAAAATATGAGTTTAATTAAAAAATTATTTGGTAGTTATAGTGATAGAGAAATAAAAAGAATAGTTTCAACAGTCGATAAAATAGAAGCATTAGATTCAATGATGACTAACTTAAGTGATGAAGAACTTAAAGCAAAAACAGAAGAATTTAAGACTAGTTTAAGTAATGGAAAGACGTTAGAAGATATTTTGCCTGAAGCATTTGCAGTAGTTAGGGAAGCTTCATGGAGAGTTCTTAAAATGAAGCATTTTAGAGTGCAACTGATTGGTGGAATAATACTTCACCAAGGAAGAATAACAGAAATGAAAACTGGTGAAGGAAAGACACTTGTGGCTACGCTTCCATCATATTTGAATGCCCTAGAAGGAAAAGGTGTTCACGTAATTACAGTTAATGATTATCTTGCAAAAAGAGATAAAGAAGAGATGGGTAGAATACATGAGTTTTTGGGTCTTACAGTAGGCGTAATTATTCATGATATAGATCAAACTCAAAGGCAAGCGGCTTATAATGCAGATATAACATATGGTACAAATAATGAATTCGGATTTGATTATCTAAGAGATAATATGGTTGTTTATAAAGAAGAAAGAGTTCAAAGGAAATTAAACTTTGTAATAGTGGATGAGGTTGACTCTATATTAATAGATGAAGCTAGAACACCACTTATAATATCTGGAGAAGGAGAAAAATCTACAGACTTTTATAAAGTGGCAGATCATTTTGTAAAGACATTAGTAAAAGAAGAAGATTACACTATAGATGAAAAAGCTAGTGCTGTTATAATGTCTGATGAAGGTATAGATAAGGCTGAAAAGTTTTTCAGTTTAGAGAACTATGCTGACGCAGAAAACATGAATATACAGCATCACGTAGTTCAAGCTTTAAAAGCAAACTATATTATGAGAAAAGATAAAGATTATATGGAAAAAGATGGAGAAATAATTATTGTAGATGAATTTACTGGAAGACTTATGGAAGGTAGACGATATAGTGATGGGCTTCACCAAGCGATTGAAGCAAAAGAGGGTGTGAAAATTGAGAAAGAGTCAAAAACTCTTGCAACAATTACATTCCAAAACTATTTTAGAATGTATACAAAGATTGCAGGTATGACTGGTACTGCGCTTACAGAGGAAAATGAGTTTAGAGAAATATATGGACTTGATGTATTAGTAATACCTACAAATAAGCCTTTAGCAAGAATTGATAATGCAGATTTAGTTTTTAAAACTGTTAGAGGAAAGTATAAAGCTATAATAGATGAAATAGTTGAAACTCATAAGATAAATCAACCTGTACTTGTAGGTACTGTAAGTATAGAGAAATCAGAATTATTATCTGAAATGCTTAAGAGAAAAGGGGTTCCTCATCAAGTACTTAATGCTAAATACCATGAAAAAGAAGCGGAAATAATAGCTCATGCAGGGTCACTTGGCATGGTTACTATAGCAACTAATATGGCAGGGCGTGGTACGGACATTAAACTTTTCGATGGTGTTATTGAAGTTGGTGGACTTAAGATAATTGGAACTGAAAGACATGAATCTAGGCGTATTGATAATCAGCTTAGAGGTCGTGCTGGTCGTCAAGGTGATCCAGGAAGTACAAGATTTTACATATCACTAGAAGATGATTTAATGAGAATATTTGGTTCAGAAAGACTTCAAGGGGTTGTAGGAAAATTAGGATTAACTGATGAAGATGCTATTGAAAGCAAAATGGTAAGTGGTGCTATAGAAAGTGCTCAAAAGAAGGTTGAAGGAAATAACTTTGATATAAGAAAAAATGTTGTTCAATATGATGATGTAATGAACCAACAAAGAGAAATAATTTATAAACAAAGAACAGAAGTTCTTCAAGGTGAAGATACTAAAGATGAAATTGAAGATATGATAAAAGATGTTATTTTTACCACAGTTGATTCGCATATTACTGATGTTGAGGAAGAACTTGACGAAGAACTTTCAAAATTAATTAGCTATTTTGAGGAAATATTTCTTCCAAAAGATATGGTTACAGTAGATGAACTTGGTAAATTAACTAATGAAGAAATCAAGGAAAAACTCTTAGAAATTGCTCAGAGAATCTATACCCAAAGGGGAGAAGATTTTGGTGATGAACAAATAAGAGAAGTTGAAAGAGTTATTCTTTTAAGAGTAGTAGATAGTAAATGGATGGATCATATTGATGATATGGAACATTTAAAGCAAGGTATTGGACTTAGAGCTTATAAACAGCAAGATCCAACACAAGCGTACCAAATGGAAGGTAGCGACATGTTTGCTGAAATGATATATAACATAAAGACAGAAACTATTAAATACTTATTCCATGTTCAAATAGAAAGAGCACCAGAGAGAGAAATGGTTGCACAAATAACATCAACCAATCATGATGATTCTCTTAAACAAGAACCAACTATAAAAGAATCTAAAACAGGAAGAAATGATGAATGTCCTTGTGGTTCAGGAAAAAAGTATAAAAACTGTTGTGGCAGATAATAGTTATAACACGATAAATTAGTTAGAAGTTAAAAAAGAGGCATACAATTTACGTTGCATGCCTCTTTTTAATATTATAAAAGAGGTGTTAATATTGGTAATATTAGTTGAAGAAATATTGAGTGATTTAAACATATTAAAGGGCAATGTCGAAGAAATAAGGGTGTCTCTTTGACGTAACATCTATGGAAAAAGAGCTAAAGGAATACGAGTTTAAAATGCAGGAACCCAGTTTTTGGGAAGATATTACAAAAGCTCAACAAATTACTAAGTTGGCTAAGGGAATTAAGGACAGAATTGATAGATTTAATCTATTGATTAGTAAGATAGAAGATTTAGAAATGTTAACGCAGTTAAGCTCCGATGAAGAGGATGATTCATCTTTATTAGAAATAAAAGTTGAACTTAAAGATTTAGCTCATATTGCTGATCAGTTTAGGTTAGAAATTTTATTGTCTGGAAAATATGATAAAAATAATGCTATTTTAACACTTCATACCGGTGCGGGTGGAAGTGATGCTCAAGATTGGACAGAAATGCTTTATAGAATGTACTCAAGATGGTGTGAAAAAAAAGGATATAAAGTTGAAGTTTTAGATTATCAAGCATCGGACGAGGCAGGTATTAAGGCAGTCACATTAAAAATAACGGGAGAGTATGCCTACGGATATTTAATGGCTGAAAAGGGCGTGCACAGACTAGTAAGAATTTCGCCTTTTAATGCAAATGGTAAAAGGCAGACTTCATTTGCATCTTGTGAAGTTCTTCCTGAACTTACTGAGGATCAAGATATTGATATAAAGGCTGATGACCTTAGAGTAGACACATATAGGTCCGGAGGTGCAGGAGGTCAACATGTAAACAAAACTGACTCAGCTATAAGGATTACGCATATTCCTACGGGTATTGTAGTGCAATGTCAGAATGAGCGAAGTCAGCATAGCAATAGACAAACTGCAATGAAGATGCTTATGGCAAAACTCTTGATTTTAAAGGAAAGAGAGAAAAAGGATAGGATAGAAGACTTAGCCGGAGACTTGAAAGAGAATGGGTGGGGAAGTCAAATTAGATCATATGTATTTCATCCATATAGTATGGTTAAGGATCATAGAACTAATATAGAAGTAGGAAATGTAGACGCAGTTATGGATGGGGATATTGATGTTTTCATTGAAGAGTATTTAAGACAAAGCAATAAATAACTTATTTTTGATGGATAATAGAAAAAGATAGTTATATAATAGAAAAGCAGTAGAATATTTTAAATATTCTACTGCTTTTCTATTATATAGGAAACTGCTGTAGATAATAGTGCTAAAAAGAAAGCTTTGTTTCAAACTGTAAGCAAGAGATTACTTATATACTGGTTATGATGTTTTAATTATGGTAAAATAATACTTAAATATAGTCATTATTATATTAAATAATAATTGGTAAAATCGAGGTGGATTATGATAGCAATAATATTTCCATATTTGAAAATTGTATTAAGTTCTGCAAGTGTATATATTTTTATTGTATTTGCCATAAGACTGTTTGGTAAAAACGAATTAGCTCAATTATCGGTAATTGACTTAGTTTTCATTTTACTTATAAGTAATGCCGTTCAGAATGCAATGGTAGGTACGAATTCAACATTAGGAGGCGGAATAGTAGCAGCAACATCATTATTTGCCGTAGACTATTTATTTAAAAATATAATGTATCGTTTTCCTAGATTTAATAAGTTAATACAAGGAGAACCATTACTATTAATTTATAATGGTAAAATCAATAAAAAAAATATTATTAAAGCTAAGATTCCAATGGATGAAATTATGGAAGTTATTCGCGAACATGGAGTATCTAAGATCGAACAAGTGGATTTGGCAGTATTAGAAGTTGATGGAAATATAAGTGTAATGTCTGGAGGAGCTGGACACATGACAACTAAGAGGAAAAAGGCACATAAGACAATTACAAAGAATACATAAAACAAAATTACTTGACATTGCCGCTGCGTGAAGGTATATAGTTACATTATTCGGAGGTGATAACATGGAAAAGGAATAGTATTTAATAAGTGTATTATATTTTTATATTATAAAAGGTTGTATCAAAATAAATTGATACAACCTTTTTTGTCTATAAAACAATTATATTTAAAGGAATGAGATGGTATATCTGGTTAATGCACCTAGCATGCTTCCTTCAACTACCTCGTTTAGCTTATCTACCATTACCTTTGGAGGTTCCTTCATACCATTTTTTATCCACTGTACTGTTATGCCTACAAAAGCATGAGTATAAAAGTCTGCAATAAAACTTTTATCAGTAGCTGAAACTTCAATACCTGAGGAAACATCGTTTACTACTCCCATAATAAGATCATAGGTTTCCTTAAAAAGATATCCATCAAATGCATTTTGGCCAGGGGTATTAAGAGCATTAGTATAAAATGATTTATTGTTCATTAAATATGTTAAAGTTTTATACATGGCGTCAGTCCAATGTTCATAGTTTGTGCCACCGGCTAAATTCTCTATGGCCTCAGTATAATAAATCCAATTTACAAGATCGAATTTATCTTTGAAATGATAGTAAAAGGTTTGTCTGTTAACACCACAATTATCAGCAATTTGACGAATTGAAATTTTTGATAATGGAATTGCCTCCATTAATTTCTTAATTGATAGTGCAAGAGCTTTTTTAGTTATTTGGGATCCCGACATTCTTTTCACCTACAAACATATGAATTAATAAAAGTAAATAATAATATTAACTTTTACTAACATTATTATAACAAAATCGATACTAGCATTCAACAAAAATGAAATGCATTTAAAAATCGTCTCACTTATTAAAAAGTAAGACGATTTTTATTTGTGTTTAAAAATTATTTCTAATAAGCTCTTCCCCAGATAACATTCGCTTTAGCTGGTTTACCACAACATAAGCAAACACCTGCATCCTCTGGTTGGTCAAATGGCATACATCTAGATGATGCGCCAGCAACTTCTTTTACTTTTTCCTCGCAAGCGAGGTCTCCACACCAAGGAGCATTAACAAAACCTAAAGTTTTATCAAGAATTTCTTTTAATTCTTCAACTGTTTTTGCACTAAAGGTTCTAATATCTTGTGCATCTCTAGCTTTTTCAAAGAGAGATTTTTGAATATCAATTAAAAGTTCTGGAATTTTTGATTCTAGTTCATCCATAGGAACAAATAATTTTTCACGGGTATCTCTCCTTACTAGGACTACTTGATTGTTTTCTATATCTTTTGGTCCAACTTCAAGTCTAAGTGGAACACCTTTCATTTCATATTCACTGAATTTCCATCCAGGCATTTTATCGCTAATATCTATTTTTACTCTAGCAACTTTTGATAACATATCCTTAAGTTCTGTTGCTTTTTCAATTACGCCTTCTTTATGTTGTGCAACTGGCACGATCATAAGTTGGATTGGAGCTATAGCTGGTGGAAGTATTAGACCGTTATCGTCACCATGAACCATGATTAAAGCACCAATAAGTCTTGTAGACATTCCCCAAGAAGTTTGGTGAACATAAGCAAGTTTACCAGTTTTATCTGAATACTGGATGTTAAAAGCTTTTGCAAAACCATCTCCAAAATTGTGAGAGGTTCCACATTGTAGGGCTTTACCATCATGCATTAAACTTTCGATTGTGTAAGTTTCATTTGCTCCAGCAAATTTCTCTTTTTCTGTTTTTTTACCTTTTATGACTGGAATAGCAAGGGTTTCTTCACAAAATTTAGCATATATATTAAGCATTTTAAGAGTTTCTTCTTTTGCTTCTTCCTCAGTTGCATGTGCGGTATGGCCTTCTTGCCATAAAAATTCTGAACTCCTAAGGAAAGGTCTTGTGGTTTTTTCCCAACGTACTACAGAACACCATTGATTATATAATTTAGGAAGATCGTTGTACGATTGAATTATTTTTGAATAGTGATCACAAAATAATGTTTCGGAAGTAGGTCTTACACAAAGCCTTTCTGCGAGTAGCTCATTACCTCCGTGTGTAACCCAAGCAACCTCTGGAGCAAAGCCCTTAACGTGGTCTTTTTCCTTTTCAAGTAAGCTCTCAGGAATGAACATTGGCATATATACATTTTCATGTCCTGTATCTTTAAACATTTGATCCAATATTTTTTGAATGTTTTCCCATATTGCATAACCGTAAGGCCTGATTACCATGCAACCTCTAACGCTAGCATAATCAGCAAGTTCTGCTTTTTTTACAATGTCGGTATACCATTTTGCAAAATCTTCGTCCATAGAGGTGATAGATTCTACGAATTTCTTTCCTTTTGCCATAATTATTTTCCTCCTGTTTAATAAAAAATTTAAAATAAATACAAAAAAACCCGCATCCCGAAAAGGGACCGAGTATTACCTGCGGCACCACCCTAGTTGATATAAAAAAATAGCTACGAAAAGATCTAATTTCTATTAATACTTTTCGTTCTATTGGGCATATTTACTTCTAATAATAGGGTACTTTAAAATTAATCATAGAATAAAAATAATCATATGTCAAGAAACAATTCGTGATTATTCTTAATATCCATTAAGTGTTTTTAGTGCTCTTCTTATAAAGCGAAGAAAATATTAGAATCCCAATTATAGAAATAAGAAAACATTCTTTATAATATAAGATAATGAAGTCTCCCTTAAAGGTACAGTTAACTATCACCTTAGATGCTACATTATAACATCTTTCTATGGCAGTTAAACTTATATGATCATAAGTATCTTTTGGGGTGTGTATACGCGTCATATCATTGTCGCAAAATGTTATAGCGTCAATATTTTGCTTCCTAAAGCTCTCGTGGTCACTTGCATCTTCAAAAAGATAATTGAAAAAGATTTTTTCGCTTTCACATATCTTTGAAATTGATTTTATAAAAGGTGTTTTAGTTGTATCATTTTTTGCTCCCATGATGCATAGGGGTATAGGATTATTACTTCCAATCATGTCGAAATTAAAAACTTTACTATTGTTTATATAATCTTTATATTTTGTGATAAATTGAGATGAACCTAAGCAACCGAATTCTTCTGCATTAAAGCCTATGAAAAGAATGCTGCGATCTGGTTTTCCAAGTGAAGTTAGGTATTTGCTCATTTCTAGTATAAAAGAAAGTCCGGATGCGTTATCTAGAGCACCATTATATATAGTGCCATTTAAATCTGTGCCTATATGATCAAAGTGGGCTGATATGATTATTGGAGGACTAGATGTGTCGGTACCCTCTAAATAGCCCATAACATTGCTTATGCTGGTTTCTGAGACCTCATAGGGAACGAAACAATCTACTGTATTATCTTTGCCTATTAAATCTTTAAGCATTGTAAGGGATTGATTAGTAACCATAATATACATGTTGTACTTTGATCCACTAATAAAAGAACTTCTAAAAGATAAATCATTGTTAGGGGGAACAAACAATATGAACGGGCCGTCCGTTGTACTTACTTTTATGTAGTCGCTATTTATTGCTGTAACATTACTTTTGTTAAAAGTTAAATGATTTGTTCGAAAGTTTACCATATCTTCTTTGAAATCCTTGCTATAAACAAAATCTTTTATTAAAATTCCGTCTTTACCGGATACTTTTAAATATGGACTACCTTTAATTGTTTTAGGATACTTTACTTTAAAATTTTGAAATTCATTACCTTTATAAGGTTTTAATCCGCTCTTTTTTAATTCGGTGTTAATGTATGTAGCAATTTCCTGATTTTCTAAAGTACCAGGCAATCTACCTTTAAATTGATCGGATGAAATATACTTTATATTTTGCTCTACATTTGTAGGATTGAACTTGTATAAGGTATAATACATATGTGCACTATAAAATAATAATAAAAGACAAAATATTAAAAAAAGCGAACCAATTAGTTTTTTCATACATTTCTCCTAAAAATTTCTATATTGTATATAGATATGTGGGTAGAAATCGTGGTATGATTAAATAAGTTAATTTTAGTTATTTAAGCTTAAAAATATAAATTATGTGAGGAGGATTGGCTATTAGTCATAAGATAATAAATACACGAACATACACATTGATATTTATTGTGTTTATGATGATTTGTAGGTAGCCAAAAAATATGGAGAATATAAATAGTAGATTAATTAAAGAATTTGCAATAACTATGGAGCAGGCGGAAAGTGTAATTCAATTATTAGATGAAGGGAATACAGTTCCTTTTATAGCTAGATATAGAAAAGAGAGAACTGGTGGACTTGATGATATAATACTTAGAAATTTCACAGAGAGACTAATATATCTTAGAAATTTAGAGGAAAGAAAAACGGATGTAATACGTCTTATAGGTGAACAAGAAAAATTGACTGAGGAAATTGAAAAATCAATAAATAAATCTGAGACGCTTACAGAAATAGAGGATATATATAGACCATATAAGCCTAAGAAAAGAACAAGAGCTATAATTGCAATAGAAAAGGGTCTTAAGCCACTCGCAGAAACTATTTTTAGTGGTGAATTTAAAGGTGATATAAATGAGTATGCAGAGGGCTTTGTATCCGAAGATAAGTTAGTGAGTAATGCTTTAGATGCACTTGCGGGTGCTGGCGACATAATAAGTGAAATGATTTCAGATGAAGCTGATTATAGAAAGTGGATTAGGGGCCAAGTACATAACTTCGGAAGTGTAGAAACTAAGGGAAGTTCTGAGGACACTACGCCATTTGAGATGTATTATGAGTATAAGGAAGGAATTAAAACTATACCACCACATAGAATTCTTGCTATTAATAGGGGAGAGAAAAGCAAGATACTTTCTGTGAAAATTAAGGCTGATAATGATAAAATTATTGAGTATTTAAGAAATAAATGTTTAAAGGGTAATAGTGAAACAGATAAATTTATAGAATTAAGCATAATTGATTCAGTAAAAAGACTTATATTTCCATCGATTGAGAGAGAAATAAGATCTGAATTAACAGAAAAGGGTGAAATAGGCGCAATAGATATATTTAAAGCTAATTTGAAGGCTTTATTAATGCAGTCACCTATAAAAGGAAAAGTGGTGCTAGGCTTTGATCCTGGATTTAGAACTGGGTGTAAAATAGCAGTGCTTGATGAGACTGGTAAGGTTTTAGATATTGCTACGGTATATGCGACTGCTGGTAGTCAGGATGGCGTTAAAAAATCTATAGCTATTATTAAAGATTTAGTAATTAAAGATAATGTAGAAGTAGTGTCACTTGGTAATGGAACTGCTAGTCGTGAATCAGAAGAAATATTAGCCCAAATTATTACAGAACTTAAGCAGGAATGTTCAAGAGATTTGTATTATGTTATAGTATCAGAAGCAGGAGCATCAGTGTATTCAGCGTCAGAACTTGCATCTAAAGAATATCCAGATATAGATGTATCAATTCGAGGAGCTATTTCCATTGGGCGAAGGCTTCAAGATCCACTAGTAGAACTTGTAAAAATCGATCCTAAAGCTATTGGGGTTGGTCAATACCAACATGATGTAGCACCTAAGAAACTTGATGAATCCTTAAAAGGAGTTGTTGAAGATTGTGTTAATGCTGTTGGCGTAGATCTTAATATTGCAACGCCTGCACTTCTTGCATACATATCAGGAATAAATGCTGCTATTGCTCAAAACATTGTAGCGTATAGAGAAGAAAATGGTAAGTTCAAGGCTAGGAAAGAATTGTTAAAGGTTAAAAGACTCGGGGCAAAGGCATACGAACAATGTGCAGGATTTCTAAGAGTTATGGAGAGTAATGAATTTTTAGATAACACTTCAATTCATCCTGAGTCTTATAATGCTACTAAAAAATTATTGGATTTTCTAAACTATACAAAAGAAGATCTTAAATCTTTAAATTTCAAGGATATGGATGAGAGGATAAAAGACATTAATTTTAATGAACTTGCATTAAAATTAGAAACAGGTGCTCCAACTCTTAGAGATATTATTAAAGAAATTAAAAAGCCGGGTAGAGATCCAAGAGAGGAATTACCAAAACCAATATTAAAGACGGGCGTAGTTCAAATGAAGGATCTTAAACCAGGCATGAAACTTATGGGGACAGTTAGGAATGTATCTGATTTTGGTGCTTTCGTTGATATTGGAGTCCATCAAGATGGATTAGTACATATAAGTCAACTATCAGATAAATTTGTAAAACATCCATTAGACGTGGTTAGTGTTGGAGATATAGTAGAAGTTAGCGTAATTGAAGTTGATGAGAAAAGAAAAAGAATATCATTATCAATGAAAAATCAGTAATGAATATCTTGCTTTTTTTGTAAAACGTGTATATAATCAAATTATAAAATAAAATTTAATAATCTTCAGGGCGGGGCGAAGTTCCCCACCGGCGGTAAAGCCCGCGAGCCGTAAAGGCAGATTCGGTTAGATCCCGAAGCCGACAGTAAAGTCTGGATAAAAGAAGATGTGATATATGTGAATTCGCCCTGATATAGTTATATATCAGGGCTTTTATTATATCCATCCCTTAAAGATATATTTAAATAGGGGGTATAAAAATGAGAGACGAAAAACTTATTAAAATGATCAAGATTTCACTTTTAGCTGTTATAGCTTTTCTTTTAATGTACATTGAATTACCAATACCTATATTTCCTACATTCCTAAAAATTGACATTAGCGACTTGCCAGCGCTTTTAGGGGCATTTGCATTAGGACCAATAGCAGGAGTTATTATTGAACTTGTTAAAAATATACTACATGGAGTGTTTGCAAGTAGTACTGCGCTAGTAGGAGAATTCGCAAATTTCCTAGTAGGTTCATGTTTAGTATTAGTTTCTGGGTATATATATAAGATTCGTAAAAGTAAAGGTGGAGCTATTGTTGGATTGCTAATAGGAACAATTGTTATGTCAATCTTTGCATCTATATTAAACTATTTTGTTATATTACCTTTATATGAGTCGGTATTAAAATTTCCAATAACCGGAATTATAGCGGCAGGATCAAAAATAAACCATAACATTACAAATTTAAATTCTTTTGTTGTCTGGATGATTCTTCCTTTTAATATTTTTAAAGGAATAGTATTATCTGTAATGACTTTAGCCTTATATAAGAGTGTTTCTCCTATGCTTCATAAAGAGCATATAGAAAGTAAATACAGAAGTAAACAACAGAATTATTAATAGAAATACAAAAGACTAGCATTTATTTGCTAGTCTTTTGTATATTTTATCTACTATATAGATATGCATAACGGTATGAACTTTCTCCGAAAGTGACTCCAAATAAGAAGAGCAGAAACAATTGAAATTCCATTTAAAATTCTTCCTTTGTAAGTAAAAATTCTCGTGAGACTTCCTAAAAGGAAGGCTAGCGAACCGGCTGTAAGCCGAATGTGAGCACGTAACAATTAATAATTGTTACGCGCCCCAGAGAACTACCCAGAGGCTGAGAATTTTTACTTACAAAAGATTAGAATTTCTTAATGCAATTTCATGTTTCAAGCTCTTATTTGGAGTCGCGCAGGAGAAACTTCATAGGGTACGATTCCACATGATTACAGCATCCTCACCGTTATCTTCGTAATAATGACGCCTTAAACCTTCTTGCTCAAAACCATATTTTTCATATAAATTTATAGCAATAAAATTTGAACTTCTAACTTCCAGGGTTATTGCCGTAACTTTATGTTTCCTACAAATCCTAAATAAAGCTTCAACAATAATATTGCCAGCGCCGATGCCGCGAGCCTCGGGGTGAACTGCAATATTAGTTACATGAGCCTCATCTATAATTACCCACATTCCACCATAACCTACTATTGTGTTGCCTTTTTTTAGTACAACGTATTTAGCAAACTTATTATCTAGTTCACTTTGGAGTGAGTCTAAGCTCCAGGAAATAGGAAAGCTTAACTCACTAATATTGAGTATGGATTTAATAGATGATTCATCCATTGGGTAAATTTTAAAGTCGTTATTCATTTTTCTTTTGCCTCATCTTTTCTTCATACTCACGCTCAGCTTGAGGTTTACGTAGGTAAATAGGGACAGATGCATATATGTCATCAAAAGTTCCATTAGATAAAAGTTTAAGACCTAATTCTCCAAGAGATGAAGCTTTAGCTAGATTTAGATGGTCTGGCGCAAAACTTACCTTGGGTAAATTTGTTATAAGTTTTTCTTTGAATTTTAAGGTTCCATCTCCTACAAAGGATATGTTACAATCCTTACCCTTAAGCATAGTTATTAATTCGTCTATTGATATATTAATGTAGTCACTGATACGATTAAGTTTTTTATCATCAAAGGTATAAAGGGCGGTATAAACATTATCTCTTAAGGCATCTAGTATAGGACAAATAATTCCATCCGTATAAGCTAAGTTATATGCTAAAGAATCCAATGTAGATACGGTCACAAAGGGCTTATTTGTGCCTTGGCTTAATCCTTTTATGGTAGCCATGCCTATTCTAAGACCTGTAAAGGAACCAGGCCCCTTTGAGGCTACAAACGCGTCAATATCATCTATGCTCATTTGCGTATTTTTGAATAATTGATCAATTATAGGCATGAGTATTTGAGAATGTTGTTTTTTATAATTAAAGGTTATTTCACCAAGGACTTTGCTATCATCGAGGATTGCACAAGTTGCAGATTGCGTAGCGGAATCTAGACTTAAAATTTTCATAGTATTATCTCCTTTACATAATTGTATCTTTTATCAGAATACTCCATATTAATCTTTCTATAATTATCACCAAGTTCAGGGAGCTTTTCTATAGTTATGGTTAATTTGTTTGGTGGAATTATTTCTTCAATGTAATTAGCCCATTCAATAACACTAACTCCATCACTAAATATATACTCATCAAAGCCTATAGCTTCTATTTCATCGGGGTCATTTACTCTGTAGACATCAAAATGATATAATTTTAATCTGCCAGTATATTCATTTACAATAGTAAAAGTAGGACTTGTAATATTGTCTTTAATATCTAAGCCTTTTGCAATTCCTTTAGTTAAATGAGTTTTTCCAGTGCCTAAATCACCAATTAAGCAAATTATGTCACCTGAATTCACAAGTGATCCTATTAACTCTCCTATTTTATAAGTTTCGTCAACTGTAGTTACTATGTATTCCATAAGTTTCACCTCATTAAATATTTTATCCTAAAACATAAAAAAAGAAAAGGGCTAAAGATATAAAAAACTCTTGTATTTTATTATAGAACATGGTATGATTGGAATGTATTTTAGGGGTATAGCTCAGTTGGTAGAGTAGTGGTCTCCAAAACCATTGGTTGTAGGTTCGAGCCCTACTACCCCTGCCATTTTTATGTTTTAGGTTTTATGTTTTTCGTCTTAAAAGTTAATAAAGGGGTATGGCTCAATTGGTAGAGTAGTGGTCTCCAAAACCATTGGTTGTAGGTTCGAGTCCTACTACCCCTGCCAGATAAAACCTGTGAAATTATTTTCACGGGTTTTTACGTTTTAATATTAGTTTTATAAAAATAAGAAACAGGTTAAGATGCCTGCAACTGGAGGTATATAATGCAACAATATGACATAGTAGTAATTGGAGGAGGTCCAGCAGGCCTTGCAGCTGCTATTTCAGCTAAAGAACATTATGAAGGTAAAGTTTTGATTTTAGAAAGAGAAAAACAATTAGGTGGAATCTTAAATCAGTGTATTCATAATGGATTTGGTAAGAATATTTTTAGTGAGGATTTGACGGGGCCAGAATTTGTACAGAAGTTTATAGATAAAATTAAGGAACTAAATATTTCATATAAATTAAACACTACTGTTTTAAATTTAAGTGATACTAAAGAAATTAATGTTGTGAACTCTGAAATTGGAACTTTCAAAATTTGTGCAAAAACTATAATAATTGCTACAGGATGCAGAGAGAGGCCAAGAGGATTTTCAAATCTGCCAGGTAGCAGATGTGCAGGTATTTACACTGTAGGGTGTGCACAGAAATTTGTAAATATTGAGGGCTATATGCCAGGGAAAGAAATAGTTATATTAGGCACAGGAGACATTGCATTAACAGTAGCGAGAAGGCTATCAATTGAAGGTGCTAATGTTAAAGCAGTAATTGAGAGTAAAAACGTTATTGATGCAGTTGATAAAAAATTATGTGATTCACTAGAGGATTTCAATATACCATTAAAAATGATGCATAAGGTTGTTGATATTCAAGGGAAAAGTAGAATCGAAGGTATTACTTTAGTAAAGATTGATAGTAATAATGAAGTTATAAATGGCAGTGAGGAACGTATTTCTTGTGATGCATTACTTTTATCAGTAGATTTATATCCTGATAATGAACTGGCAAAGCAAGCTAGGGTAGTAGTTAATTCATCAACAGGACGAATTAAATTGAATGAAAATTCACAAACAAATATAGGTGGCATTTTTGCGTGTGGAGGGGTAGTTCAGGGGTATAATTTTCATGAAAGTGTGGTAAAACAAAGCTATGCTATAGGCGAAAGTGCATCACTATATGCAAACAACTCTGAGATTTAATAAAACAACAGAAATAGTATTGACATATTTTAATCTTAAGAATATAATAAAGAAAAGTAATTCATACTGAAATACTAGGAAATACTAAGAAGAAGGAAAGTAATATAGGAAGAATTTACAGAGAGAGAGTCCAAAGTTGAGAAGACTCTTATAGGAAAATTATATGAAGTGCCCTTTGGAGTTATGCACCGAACAAGTCATGAAATAGTTTATAACAAGTAAAAGATGTTGTTATTTATTATTGTTTGCCTCTGGTAGGCTGCATCGGGACTCACCCGTTATAGTGATAGAGCATAACGTTGTGCTTGAAAAAGTGGCGTTATAATCATTTTGGTGATTATAACTTAGAGTGGGACCACGAAGTAAAACTTCGTCTCTAATAATAGAGGAAGTTTTTTTTGTACCCAAAAACATATGAAATATTACAAAAATAAACAAATATGTGTCACTTTTTCATATTATGAGATTATACAAATGCAAAAATATGGATAGCTTTTAAAGAAAAATTATTTATTTTAAATTGGAGGGGTATTATTATGATGTATAACAATGTTTTAGATATGATAGGTGGAACACCAGTTTTAAAGTTGAATAAACTAGTTAATGGTGACATGGCTGATGTATATGTGAAATTAGAAAAATATAATCCAGCTGGAAGTATAAAAGATAGGGCAGCTCTTGGCATGATAGAAAAAGCTGAAAAATTAGGGCTACTAAAGGAAGGTTTTACGATAGTTGAACCGACTAGCGGAAATATGGGGATAGCTTTAGCAATGATTGGTAGAATCAAGGGATATGATGTAATTATTGTAATGCCAGATAGCATGAGTGTTGAAAGACGTAGCTTAATAAAAGCATATGGTGCACAACTTGTCCTTACAGATGGTTCAAAGGGAATGAAGGGTGCTATAAATAAAGCAAAAGAAATATCAGACGGAGATTCTAAATTCTTTTTACCACAACAATTTATTAATATAGCAAATCCAGAAAAACATTATGAAACTACTGCAGAAGAAATTTTTAGTGATATATCAGATGTAGATGTTTTTGTAGCAGGAGTCGGAACTGGTGGAACAATTACTGGAGTAGGCAGAAGATTAAAAGAATTTAATAAGCAAATTAAAGTAGTTGCAGTTGAGCCAGCAAAATCCCCAGTATTATCTGGTGGCGAACCAGGACCACATAAAATTCAAGGTATAGGAGCAGGTTTTACACCAGATATTTATGATAGTAGTGTAATTGATGAAATAATGCAAATAACTGACGAAGACGCTTTCGATATAGCAAAAAGGCTTGCTAAAGAAGAAGGTATATTAGTAGGAATTTCAACAGGAGCTAATGTTGCAGCAGCAATAAAAATTGCAAAAAAATTAGGTAAAGGCAAAAAAGTTGTTACAGTTGCTCCAGACGGCGGAGAAAAGTATATTTCAATGGGTATTTATGACTAATTAGGGTAAGATCTAAACATTTATTTCTACTCTATAGATAAAAAGCACATAGAAATAGACTAATGTGAGGGTTTAAGAACATACAAATTCATATTTTAAAATATGAATTTGTATGTTTACAAACTATAATTCTATAGGAGGAATTAATGTATGTTTAAAACGTTACGATATGATATAAATAATATATTAGAAAAGGATCCAGCAGCTAAAAATTGGGTTGAAGTAATATTATTATATCCATGTATTCATGCTGTAATAGTATATAGAATAGCCCATATGTTATATAATCATAAGATATTTTTCTTAGCCAGAGCTATATCTCAAATAGCTAGATTTTTTACTGGAATAGAAATTCATCCAGGGGCTAAGATTGGAAAAGGATTTTTTATAGATCATGGAACGGGAGTAGTCATTGGAGAAACAACGGAAATTGGAAACAATGTAACTTTGTACCAAGGGGTTACTTTAGGGGGAACAGGTAAGGACACTGGTAAAAGACATCCTACTTTAGGAAATGATGTTATAGTTGGCGCCGGTGCAAAGATTCTTGGTCCCATTAAAATAGGTACAGGTAGCAAAGTTGGTGCAAATGCTGTAGTTTTAAAAGATGTATTACCAAAGGCCACTGCTGTAGGGATACCTGCTAGAGTTATTTTTGTAAATGAATTAACAATAATTGAAATTAAAGACTACGCAGGCAATACTAAAAGAATGTACAATGATATGGTGATATAAAGGGAAAAACAATATGAGTGTTAAAGATGATATAATTAAGTTTTGCAGCATAAATGGTTTAGATGTTATAGGGTTTAGCGAATGTAGAATTTTTCATGAGCTAAATCCTTATTTTGATAAGAGAAAAAAATTAGGTCTAGAAAATGAGTTTGAAGAGAAGGAGTTAGATAAAAAGACAAACCCATTTATATATATGGAAGACGGGAAAACTATAATTTCTATTGCATTTCCATATCTATATGAAAATGATATAAGCGGAAAGGTATATTTTTCAAATTATACTATGGGAAGAGACTATCACCTTGTATTAATCGAATACATGAAAAAGATTTGTACATATATTGAGGGTCTGGGTGCAAAAGCTATGTATTTTGTAGACAGTAATGCGCTGCCTGAGAGATATATCGCAAGTCTTTGTGGATTAGGATTTATAGGAAAAAACAATATGTTAATAACAAAGAGGTATGGATCATATGTTTTTTTAGGAGAAATTATAACGGATTTAGTGATAGAGCCAGATAAAAGCGTTACGCAAAAATGTGGTGATTGTGAAATATGTCTGTCATCATGTCCTACAAGTGCTATAGTTAAAGGGAAAGTTGGAATAAATAATAACTCTAATATATGTTTGTCCTATATAACTCAGAAAAAAGATATAGAGGATTTGTGGTTTGAAAAACTAGGTGGAAGGCTATTTGGTTGTGATACTTGTCAGAAAGTTTGCCCATACAATAAAAAAGTTGAATTAAGTGTTATTAAAGAGTTTAAACCTTATGAACATATGAAAATACCTGAGCTTAAGGTATTAATGAATATTGATAATAAATTATTTAAAGATATGTACAAAATAACTTCTTGTGGATGGAGAGGTAAAAATATTATTAAAAGGAATGCAATTATTAATGCGTTTATTATTGAAAAAGTTGAAATTATAACCCTTCAGAAAGATACATCACCTTATATAAGAGATTATTATTATAGACTTTTAAAGTTTTTCAAATTATAATATTTCTATAGTCATTATTTATGAAAGGTGGAATTTAGATGCTTTCGAAATCTATGTTAGGAATAATAAATATTTTGCCAGATAAGGTTGTATCATTTATAGCAAAATATTTATTAGATTCATATATTAACAAATATGCAAATATTAAAACGCACGGAATGGAGAAAATCCAGGATATAAAGGCACCCATAATTTTCATATGCAATCATTTAAGTAATGCAGATGGCATAATTATGAACAGGTTATTAAAGGATAATAATGTAACTTTTGTTGCAGGGGTAAAGCTAACAGATAATAGGCTTACTAAGTTAGGCTTTTTTGTAGCGAAAACTATACAAGTACATCCTAATTCGCCAGACAAAGACGCTATATCTAAGATAGTAAGTACGCTAAAACAAGGCAATAATATTATGATGTTTCCAGAAGGAACTAGAAGTAGAAGTGGAAAGATGATAGAGGGTAAGAGAGGTCTTATATTAATGGCTAAATTATCAAAGGCGACAATTCTTCCAATGGGTATTTGGGGAACAGAAAAGTTATTACCAATTGATGAAAGTGATATGGCATTAGAAAAATTTCATCATGCTGATGTAAATATTAGTATTGGTGATTCTATTATGATTCCAAGTAAAGGTAAAGAGGAAGCTCGCGATGAATATTATGATAGAGTTATGAATGAAATAATGTCGGGTATAGCGGTGCTTCTTCCTGAGCAGTATAGGGGAGTATATTCTCAAAATAAATAGACAAAAATAAGTAGGTGATTTATATAAATAAAAAAACTATTAAAGTAGTTCTTGAAATTCTTAATGAAACATATGCAGGTGTAAAGTGTGGACTTGATTTTACAAACCATTATGAACTTTTAGTATCAACAATATTATCAGCACAATGTACAGATGTAAGAGTTAATGTTGTTGCAAAGAAGCTATATGCAAAATATAATACTCCAGAGGCTATGATTACATTATCAAAAGAAGAACTAGGAGAAAAAATTAAGAGCTGTGGGTTTTATAACAATAAGAGCAAAAACATTTTGGGTGCCACAAAACTTTTATTAGAAAAATATGGAGGCATAGTGCCTAGTACTATGGAAGAACTAATACAACTTCCAGGAGTTGGGAGGAAAACTGCTAATGTAGTCCTATCAAATGCATTTGGAATTCCAGCTATTGCTGTAGACACTCATGTTTTTAGAGTTTCGAAAAGAATTGGGCTTGCCTCAGGGAAAAATGTTGAGATTGTAGAACAAGAGCTTATGAAAAATATTCCAAGGAAAATGTGGAGTGATGCTCATCATTTTATTATATGGCATGGACGAGAAATATGTAAGGCTAGGAAACCTAATTGTGAGGTGTGTCCTATAGCACCTTATTGCGAATTTTTAAATGGGAAATCTAAGTGATTATTATAATTAAAGATAATAATAAGGAGCTTTTTTAATATCAGTAAAAGAAGAATAGTTAAGGATACATAAAGAAAGTGTATAATGGTTAAAATGTTTTAAAATCTTTTATCAAAGATTTATGCATTTATGCTAATATGTGCTTTCTTTTTATATAATTATACTGGTAATTATAGATTCAATGTAATTAATGCTATATAATGAAGGTGAGGTGGAGTGAATGAATTATAATGAGGAAACTTTAAGTAAACTAGTTGAGGAAATTATAGGTGCAAAAGATATTAGTTTAGTAGAAATACCATGTGTGGACTTATATATGGATCAGGTTACAACCTTTTTTAATGAAAAGCTTGGAAGTCTTAAAAGAAATGAAGAGGATAAAATTCTTACAAAAACAATGATTAACAACTACACTAAAGGTAAAGTTTTGATGCCAGCGAAAAATAAAAAATATACTAATGAGCATATTATTTTACTTACACTTATTTATAATTTGAAACAAACTATATCAATTAGTGATATTAATACTTTATTTGATCCTATTATTGATATAAAAGCCCCACAAAGCATAAGTGTACCATTAGGTGATTTATATAATGATTTTTTGGATATTAAAGAGGTACAAAATAAAGAGTTTGCACGAGATATAGATAAAGATGCTAAATTTATAAAAGAGAAAATTAAAGAAATGGGAAAAGAAGGCGGAGAGTTATTAGAATTAATATTAATGATCCTGTTACTTACAAATAAAGCAAATATGCAAAAGAGAATGGCAGAAAAATTGATTGATAATTTTTTGAAAAAATAATAATAAATCATTAAAAAATAAGGGGATGGCAATATGTCAAAAGTTGTAGAAAATTTTCTAAAATATATAAGTTATGATACTAAATCTGATGAGGAATCAATAACTGTTCCAAGTACAATCGGACAAATGGTACTTGCTAAAGAATTAGTTATGCAGTTAAAAGCAATGGGACTAAAGGAAGCAAGCGTAGATGATAATGGTTACGTAATGGCAACTATTGAATCTAATGTAGAAAAAATAGTACCGACTATAGGATTTATAGCTCATATGGATACTGCACCAGATATCTCTGGTAAAGACGTTAAGCCTAAATTTGTTTACAATTATGATGGAGCAGATATTATATTAAATAAAGAAAAGAATATAGTATTATCTCCAAAGGATTTCCCGGAATTAAAAAATTACATAGGGAAAACAATTATTACGACCGATGGAACAACACTTTTAGGGGCTGATGATAAAGCAGGAATTGCAGAGATAATGGCAGCAACAGAGTATTTAATGCAGAATCCTAATATTAAGCATGGTAAAATTCGTATTGGATTTACACCAGATGAGGAAGTTGGTCGTGGTGCGGATATTTTTGATGTGAAAAAATTTGGTGCAGACTTTGCATATACAATGGACGGTGGACTTATTGGTGAACTAGAGTACGAAAATTTTAATGCTGCAGGGGTAAAAATTTCTATCCACGGAAGAAACGTTCATCCAGGATCCGCAAAGGGGAAAATGATTCACTCATCGCTTATTGCAAACGAGTTTATAAACTTAATGCCACAAAATGAGACTCCAGCTACTACAGAAGGTTATGAAGGATTCTATCACTTGATTAGTATTAATGGTGAGGTTGAGGAAACAAAACTTCAATATATTATAAGGGATTTTGATAGTGAAAATTTTGAAAATAGGAAGATATTTATTAAAAACATAGCTGATAAATTAAATGACAAATACGGTAGTGCAGCAGTTGAATTAGAAATTAAGGATCAATATTTTAACATGAAGGAAAAAATAGAACCAGTAAAGCATATAGTAGATACAGCGTTTTTGGCCTTGAAAGAAGTGGGGGTAAATCCTATAATGCAACCTATTAGAGGTGGAACAGATGGGGCAAGGCTTTCATTTATGGGACTACCTACACCTAATATATTTGCTGGGGGCCATAATTTCCATGGCAAATATGAATTTATACCTACATTTGCTATGGAAAAGGCTGTTGATGTAATATTAAAAATAGTTGAGTTGTATGCTAGCAAATAATAAGAGTTAATATGATTAGTTAAAAGTTTGTTCACAAATTTGTCACCAAATTGCAATATAAAAGTTTTAAAATGTAATTAAAGATAAAACATAATCTGGTCTATAAAAAGATATAAATAAGTCATATTTTATATGATTACAATAGTATGGCTATATACCCTAGAAAACAAATAAGGAGGGGAAAGTATGAATGATGATTTAAATAATAATGGAATAAGTGAAACAAGTGAAACAAGTGAAACAAATGAAACAAATGAAACAAATGAAACAAATGAAACAAATGAAACAAATGAAACAAATGATAATATAATAGATAGTGAAAGTAATAATAAAGATCTCACAATGGAAATGCAAGTGCCTAGTGAAGATTATAAAGAAAAAGAAAGCAAAGTGACTCCAACTATACTAGAAAATAATAATTACAGTTCTATAAATGACAACAAAATTAAAAAAAACAAAGGTGGTATGAGGAAAAGAATAGTGGCCTACATAATAGTAGGTGTAATATGTTCTACACTTGGAGGCGTTGGATCAGCTATTGTAACAATGAATATAATGAAAGACACAAATGTGGCGGCTACACCTAAAGCATCTGATACAAAAGTTGCTAGCACCGCAAAAGCAAAACTTATAGCTAGTAATAGTACAGATATTTTAACTGTACCTCAAATTGTGAAAAAAGTTAGCTCTTCTGTAGTTGCAATTTCTACTAAGACCACTGCTGTAAGTAGCGACCTAAGCGGTCAGACTGCCCAGCAAGAAGGTGTAGGTACTGGGGTAATTTTCAATAAAGATGGATATATTTTGACCAATTATCATGTTGTAAGTGGAGCTCAAAATGTAAAAGTTACGCTTAGCGATGGTAAGGAAGTTTCTGCAAAAGTAGTAAATTATGATGCTGCATCTGACGTGGCCGTAATTAAGTTAGCTGATAATACAAAAGTACCTGGTGTAGCTGAATTTGGAGATTCAGATAAGCTTGAAGTAGGAGAATCAGTAGTTGCAATAGGAAACCCTTTAGGAAAAGAATTTCTGGGATCTGTAACTACAGGCGTCGTAAGTGCACTTAATAGGCAAGTAAGTATTGAAAATAAAAACCTTAAATTTATTCAAACAGATGCTGCTATTAATGCAGGGAATAGTGGTGGACCTCTTGTAAATTCTAAGGGCCAAGTTATAGGGATAAATACTGCAAAAATAGGTGAAACAGGGGTAGAAGGATTAGGGTTTTCAATACCTATTAATACAATAACTCCTAAAATAGAGAATTTAATTAAACCGCTTCTTAACATAGGAATTTCTTGTAGAGATATCACTTCAGCAATGGCAAAAGAAAATAATGTATCAGTAGGAGTATTAATTTTACAAGTTAAGGAGTTTAGTGCAGCAGAAAAAGGTGGTATAACACCTGGGGATGTAATCGTAAAATTTGATGGTAAAAACATTAAAACTGTTGCAGAAATAAATACGATTAAAGCTACACATAAAGCCGGTGATGTAGTTAAGGCAGAAATAGTTAGAGACGGAAAGACAATAAAAGTAAATATAACACTATCTGTATAAGTTAAATGTATATATTAAAGGAGATTAAGAGTTGTACAATTCTTAATCTCCTTTATTTATTAATATATTTCTAATTTAAAATACATAAAAAATATCTTTAGTGGGAAAATACTTCTGAAGGAGTGATAAAAATGGAAATGAATACTAGAGACACTATTATGAAAAAATTATTAGATGCACAAGAAGATACTAGAGATTATCAATCATTTGCAAGAGAAGTAGCTGAAGAGACAGTTAGTAATACATTTAAGGAATTTGCAGAGCAATCTGCAATGCAAGCTCATAAACTACAAGAATTGTTAAGTGTATATGATCAGAAGTAGATATAGGTTAATCTTAACCTATATTATGTAACATAGTCCTATATATTAAAGGATTTAAGGTCACTTGCTGCATTGGCGCCAAGTGCTCTTAAATCCTTTTAAAACAGTCTTTATAAGATTAGCGTTGCTCTTTAATGAACCCCTTTCTATAGGCTATAAGAAGCGACTCTAAATTTTTAATTTGATCTTTAATATCAAGTCCTATATCAGTATCTACTACACGTATACGATTTGTAGATTTTTCTAGAACAATAGTAGAGGATAGAATGTCCTTTCCTTCATCAATTGCTTTTTGTGTAGATTCAAATGGTGCATGGGAGGCTAAGAGTAGTCCATAGGAGTTATAAATAAGAGTATATCCAGCTATTCCTGTTTCTGGCTGATATGCTTTAGAAAAACCACCATCAATAACTAATAATTTGCCATTGGCTTTTATAGGACTCTCACCTTGCTTAGTCTTTACTGGAACATGACCATTTATAATGTGTGAATCGTTAGTGTTTAATCCAAATTCAGATAATATGTTATTGCAAGTGGTTTCGTCATCCCTATATTTATAATATGAATTCTTAACTTCTTTATGAGTACTCTTATCATCTATAAAATATCTCTCAAAAGTAGTCATTTTATCTTTACCAAAAAGTGGGGAATTCGAACCGCACCACAAATACCATATGGTATCTAGTGCATAAAGTTTAGATTCTGAACTTTCTTTACCAAAATATGCTTCTCTGGCTAGTCGTTCAGTTCTATCTATATAGGACTTTCCACTGTAAATAGTGTCATCTATTTTCATTTTTTTAAAACTACCATCTTCACTTAGTGAAATGCATCCATGATAAAGCAAATTTGAGTTGTACTTCAAGTACATACTACCTTTAGAGTATAAAAAACGTATATGCTGTTGGAGTTTCTCACTATTTAAGAAAGAAGATCTAAGTTTATCAATAAGTTGTTTTTCATCTTCGTTTAATTTATAAGGATCACTCGGGTCTATAGTTGGGAAATTAAGATCATTTAAGACATATTCTTTTCCATCAATATTGATGGTACCCTTTTCATAATCTATCTTATTAAGAAGCAATCTGGAATTCATTTCATAATGAGGACGCCTCTTTATTATCGCAGCTTCAAGTTTAAATTGAATTATAGTTATAGCTTTATGCATTTTTGATATTAAATTAAGGTCTTTATCTGCATAATTATTTTCTGGAAAAACCTTAGGTTTAAATGATGTGCATGGGTCATCATTATAAAAATCTTGAGCGAAAGTTGCTAGTGGTAATAGGTTAATACCATAACCTTCTTCAATTGTATCTAAATTTGCATATCTTGTTGAAATCCTAAGAACAGTAGCAATAGAACTTTCACAGCCAGATGCAGCTCCCATCCAAAGTATGTCATGGTTACCCCATTGTATATCAATAGAGTGGTAGTTTATTAGTGTATCTAAGATTATATGGGCCCCGGGACCTCTATCATAAATATCTCCTAGAATATGAAGTCTATCTATAGTAAGCCTTTGAATTAGGTTTGAAATAGCGACTATAAATTCCTTAGCTCTCCCAATTTTAATTATTGTTTGAATGATACCATTGTAATATTCTTGTTTATTAAAAGTACTTTGTTGTTCATGAAGTAATTCCTCAATAATATATGAAAAATCTGGCGGTAATGCTTTCCGGACTTTAGATATAGTATATTTAGATGAGATGGTTCTACAAATCTTAATTAGTTTATGAAAAGTGATTTTGTACCAATCGTCTATATCATCCTCTTCTCTAAGTGCTATATCTAACTTTTGTTCTGGATAATATATAATGGTAGCAAGTTCTTTTTTTTCACTATCTCTAAGTGAGTTACCAAAAATGTCGTTAATCTTTCGTTTGATTACGCCTGAAGCATTCCTAAGAACATGAGAAAATGATTCGTATTCACCATGAATATCTGTAAGAAAATGCTCAGTTCCTTTAGGTAGATTTAAGATAGCTTGTAGATTTATGATTTCGGTACAAGCATCTGGAATTGTAGGATACTTGCTAGCTAGTAGCTTAAGGTATCTCAAATCTTCTTCTATAGTTTTAATTGGTGTCTCACTAGAAAATATCATTTTTGAATCTCCTTTATAATTGCATAAATTTTATCGATGTAGCTTTTTAATATAAGACTACAATTAATAGTATAATACATTATTATGAGGCATTGTATTATAAAAACAAAATATTATTTACTATTTTATATTTTATGCTTAGATTAGCTTAAATATAAATATGTTTTATAACTAATTAATACATCTAGAATTAGGTGAAAATCATTTTGTTGATTTGATATAATATTTTTGATACAATGTTTTATGGTACTAAGGTACATGTGAATTATAATTTATATAAAAACAAGCAACATATAAGGGGAAATTCTATGAAGCAAAATGATTATTTGCTAAGCATACATTCGTTATATAATCTAGCAAGATATGCTTTTTTAAAAATTGAATCTAATTACGCAAGGACTGTTGAAATTTCAGGTATAACTCTGCCACAGCTTCGAGTTTTATGGATTGTTAAAGTGTTTCCAGGAATCTCGCTTAGTAACATTGCAAGGATTGGCTGTTGGAGTACACCTACAGTTAGCAATATTATTAAAATTCTAATGAATAAAAAGTTAATATTTAAAGAAGAAACAATTAATAGAAAGCTATATAAACTCCAATTAACGGATTTGGGTAATTGGTATATTAATGTGAATAAACAAGGTAAGGAGAACAAGATTTACCTTTTCGATTTAATAGGTTTATTTTCAAGTGAAGAATTGGATTTTATTATAGATATTTTTACGAAAATTATAATAAAAGAAAAAAAAGAATTTATTTTTGATTATATCGATAAGATAAATGAACTCAATTTAAAAATTGATGCATCGAATTTTGACATTAAAACAATTGGTATTATAAGAAAAACAATTGCTTTATATAATTTGCTAAGAATATTTATTTTAACAATCAAAAGCAATCATAGTGAACCACTAAAGGAGTTTAATGTAACATATGCCCAACTTAGAGCTTTGTGGATAATTGCTGCATTTCCAGGTGTTACATCGCGTGAATTAAGTGAAATTAGCTTTTGGTCGCCATCTACTGTTCATGTAATAGTAAAAAATTTATATAGTAAATCCTTCATTCATAAAGAAAAAGCTTTAATTAAAAATGCCCATTATTTAGATATATCAAAAAAAGGTGCGGATTTGATAATAGATGATTATAATAAAAATCAAAAGACCTTATTAATATTTAAAGAGCTGGAAGGAATAAGTTACGGAGATATTTTAAAATTAAATGTTCTTTTACTACGGATGAATAATAAACTAGGTAATTATAAAACAGACGAATATATAAAAAAAACTATTGTTATAATTAAAAGTAGAGTCTTTGAAGAGTAAAGATATAACTCATACTTTGTATAATATAGTGTAGAATCCTTATATTTAATTATAGGGATTTTTTTACGTGATGATTTAATATGATAATAAAATATTTTTTTAGATAATACATAATTTCATATAATAAACAGCAAATTAGTATAGTAGTATGATTAAATTCATAGAATATGATATAAGAATAAGTTTGATTTAATAATGTACAATACAAAATAAAAAGGTGGTATAGAAATGAGTAAAAAAGTAAGAACGATTGCAATTGTTGTGGCGATATTTCTTGTAATAATAATGCCTATTATTGGAAGTTACAATAAGATAGTAAGCTTAGAGCAAAGGGTAACTGTGACAGAAGGAAATATAGATACACAACTACAAAGAAGATCTGATTTAATTCCTAATTTAGTAGAAACAGTTAAAGGTTATGCTTCTCAGGAAAAAGATATTTTTATCAAAGTTGCCGAGGCTAGGGCAAAACTTGCAGGTGCTACAAATGTAACAGATAAAGCTAAGGCAGATAGTGAACTTGGGAGTGCAGTTTCAAGGCTTTTAGTAGTAGTTGAGAAGTATCCAGATTTAAAATCTAGTGCTAATTTTAAGGATTTAACAGTAGCGCTCGAAGGCACAGAAAATAGAATAGGTACTGCAAGGCAGGACTATAACACAAGTGTTGGGGAGTACAACACCACAATAAAACATTTCCCTAACAATATCATTTCAGGGATATTTGGATTTGATAAAAAGCAACTTTATAAAGCTAGTGAATCGGCTAAAGTAGTACCTAAAGTTAATTTTACTAAATAGGAGCTAAAATATGAAAAATTATATAATAAAATTTATTAGAAAAAGTTGTGATTTTTCATGGGGTATATCAACAAAAACAAAAATGAAAATGAGAATTTTATTTGTAGGTATGCTTTTTCTAAGTCAAATAATGGTTATGAATATAGTAAATGCACAAACAAAAAAAATATACCCAGTCGCATCACAGTTAAAATATGTTAATGATTATGCTAAAGTGTTAGATAGTGAATCAACACAATATATTTTATCAGTTGGCAAGGAACTAGAAGGTAAAACAGGAGCTCAGGCTATTGTTGTGGTTATAGATTCATTAAAAGATGTACCTATAGAAACCTATGCTACAGGTATTTTTAGAGAATGGGGTATTGGTCAAAAGGGTAAAAATAATGGACTGCTAATTTTATTATCAGTAAAAGAAAAGCAGTGGAGAGTAGAGGTGGGTACAGGACTAGAAGGTGCTGTTACTGATATATACTCCTCAAGAGTTATGAATGACTATGCGGTTCCAAAATTTAAACAAGGTTTATATGGAGAGGGACTTCGCGCATCATATTCGGTTCTTTGTGATAGTGTAGCTAAAGAATACAATGTAAAACTAGATAAGAATATTAGTGTTCCAAAACAAGTTCAAACACAAAATATTCCGGGAAAGGGTAATGGTATAGTGTTAATAGGATTTATTGTGTTAATTTTTCTCGACTTTATTCTTAATCGAGGAAGAGTAACAAGGTTTATGGTAACATTGCTATTTTGGAGTTCTATTGGTAGACGTGGTGGAGGAAATGGTGGTGGATTTGGAGGCTCCGGAGGCGGTGGTTTCGGGGGTGGCTCTGGAGGTTTTGGAGGTGGTTCATCAAGTGGTGGAGGTTCCTCGGGCGGATATTAATATAATATTTGTCGAAATTTAAAAAGTTTAATCGTATAAGTATAATAAAAAATCACACTTTAAGCTCATTAAAGCTATAAGGTTAAAGTGTGATTTTTATTTTCTTATTAATGGGCTCGAAAAGCCACATTTGATATGATATTTTGAAAAATAAATAAGAAAAAAAACAAAATTTAGGAGTGTTAACCAATACATAACACGAACAATCAATTTAATATAGTTGTTAACATTCGAAAAATAAGGTATAATTAAGTGTCACATTTCAACATTCGAATGATAACTAAATTTAACTAGGAGTTGATAACAAGTGTTGCCATTAATTAATTTTCAAAAGGACTGGCTTTCGACATACTTTGTATTTATTATAATATTAATATTTATACCAGTAGCAATTTATACTAAGGGCTACATAATGGAATATAAAAAACATTACTCGGTAAACTATATGTTATTTTTAATAATATTATTCGTAGCATCAATGATAGGCGTTGTAGTTTCTAATAATGCTATAAGTTTTCTTGTTTTCTGGGAGATAATGTCTATATCGTCGTTTTTCTTAGTAGTTTATGAGTATATGCATAAGGAAAATTTGAAAGCAGGAATATTTTATTTTGTTATGACACATATAAGTGGATTATTTTTAATGATAATGTTTGCTTTCTTGTATAAATACAGTGGTAGTTTTGACTTTAATGAGATTCTTAAGGTTTCTGCAAATTTTCAGGCGAAACAAAAGTACATTATATTCATGCTTGCATTAGTCGGATTTGGAGCAAAAATGGGTATAGTTCCACTTCATGCATGGCTTCCAAAAGCCCATCCAACAGCACCATCTAATGTTTCGGCCTTGATGTCAGGGGTAATGCTTAAAGTTGCTTTGTATGGTTTTATAAGGGTAATATTTATTTTCCTTAGAGGAACGCCTTTAAAGTGTGGAGTGATAGTACTTATAATTGGAACTATTACCGCTATATTTTCAATTCTAAATGCTTTATTACAAAATAACATAAAAAAATTATTAGCGTATTCTAGTGCAGAAAACATAGGACTAATTTTTGCTGCCCTTGGGATGTCTATGATACTTATAAATTATAATTTAAAAGTATTAGCTTCACTAGCACTAACGGCAGCTTTACTTCACTGCTTAAACCATGCAATTTTTAAAAGTCTTTTGTTCTTAAATGCAGGAAGTGTTTTATACGCAACTGGTACTAAAAATATGAATGAACTTGGTGGACTACACCGTGAAATGAAGTTTACAACAATCTGTACATTTATTGCAACCTGTGCAATCTCAGCAGTGCCACCTTTTAATGGCTTTGCAAGTGAGATACTTATTCTTAGAAGTTTCATTGAATCGATAACTAAGGTAAGCAATATATGGGTTATAATATTGATTTTTTGTTGCGGTGTTATCATAGCAATAACAAGCGGAGCGGCTTTTTATGCTACTGCAAAATCTTTTGGAATAACTTTTCTTGGAAAACCAAGGACTAATAAAGCGCAGCATATTAAAAATATCCCGATGTCAATGAATATTGGGCAAGGGTTGCTTGCTATGCTCACTATAGTTACTGGGGTATTTTCACCATATATAATAAATAAAATATCATATTTTACTAATGATTTGTTAGGTATTAAGGTAAAAGGACCTGGATTTAAAAATGAAACGGAGATAATAGCATTTACTTTAGTTTTGATTGGTATCACATTTATTGTATATATGTTTAATAAAATAAATTCATTAAACAAAAAACAAGAAATTAATGATACATGGGCATGTGGATATACAAGTGATGAGCCTTATATACAGTACACTGGTAGCGGATTTGTTCAGCCTGCCGCAAAAATATTTGGACCTATTTCAAATTATAACAAAAAAGTTAGTTATAAACAAAAAATTAGCATTAGTCAAACTACTAGTGATATAGTAGAAGATTATTTTTATAAAAAGAGTTTAAAAGCAGTCAATTTAATAACAACAAAAATATTAAAGATTAATTATGGAAAAATTCAATTGCATATTTTATATATATTCACATCGGTAATAATTGCACTTGTTTTAGTCTTAAAATTTGTGTAAGGAGGTTTTCATTTGAAATATAATTTGATTTATTTTATTCAGAGTTTATTGATTATAGTTTTATCACCATTATTTATAGGAATTCTAAAAAAGATGAAGGCAACGCTTAGAGGGTCTATTGGTTCATCTGTCATTCAACCTTATTATGATCTAAGCAAATTATTAAAAAAAGGAAGAATAATATCAAATAGAAGCTCATTTATAACAACTATTGGTCCAATAGTTATACTTGCAGCGACTATAACAACAGCATTCTTTGTTCCGGTTTTTTATACGAGCATGGAGCAAAGCATTGGAAACTTATTTATTCTTATGTTTTCATTTGGAATAGTAAAAATGTTTACAGTGCTAATTGGACTTGATAGTTCAAGTACATTTGGTGGAATGGGGTCAAGTCGTGAGTCATTTATTTCAATGATGGCAGAACCTCTAATATTGTTTCTGATGATATTTTTATATATAGAATCAAATGATTTTAACATATTTCATATTTCATTTATCAATAGCAAAATTGTACATTATGATACTGCGCACCTTATAACAATGGTAACTTTTATTGTCGCAATACTTGCTGAGAATGCTAGAATACCTTTTGATAATCCAGAAACACATTTAGAGCTTACGATGATGCATGAAGCAATGATCTTAGATTTATCAGGTAGTGATTTAGCATATGTTGAATTATCATCACATATTAAACTGATTGTATACTTGATTGTTTTGATTAATTGTTTTGTACCTATTGGAATTGCAACATCGCTGACTGTTTCAGCGATTCTTATAGGACTGGTAACATTTATATTTAAACTTTTAATTTGTTTATTAGGGATTGCTATAATAGAAACAACTTTTGCTAAATCTAGGTTATTTAGAGGGGCAGAATTGTTTCCAGCTATGATATCTCTAGGGATTGTAGCAATTACTTTGATTTATATTTTATAAGGGAGAAAAGTTATGAAGGAGAGAGATTATGATACAAGCGTTACTTACAATTATATTAATATCTAGTATATTTATGTCTGGAGTAAGAAGAATAAAACTTATTACAGCGGGATTTATATTTCAGTCAGCGGCTATTGGACTTATAGTCTTAAAGCTCGGTTACCAGACAGGAAAAGTGGATTATTATATTTTAGGAATTTTAACAATAGTTACTAAAGTTATTATAATACCAATAATAATAAATAGATCTGTAGAGAAATTAAAGATAAAAAGAGAAATGGAGTTAATAGTAAATGCTTTTGTTTCTTATCTTATAACGGGAATTGGTATAATGATAGTTTTTGGCCTTTTAAACAGGAGCCAAGATAATTTTTTAAAAACTGGAATTGCTCTATTCATTATAGGTAGTTTACTTATGGTAGCAAGAAAAAAGGCTATTACACAAATGATAGGATTTCTAATATTTGAAAATGGCATTGTGCTTTTTGAAACATCTTTATCCAAGATGTCTCTTGTAATTGAGGCAGGAATAGTTTTTGAAACATTAATGCTTGCACTTATTATGGGAATAATGATTTTTCATATTAATAAAACTTTTGATTCAATAAATACAGACTTTTTTGAAAATCTAAAAGAATAGTTGGTGAAATAATGTATATTACAGTACTTGGTATTTTGTTCTTATTTTTAATAGTTACACCCTTACTCTTTAAAAACATAAAAACCACTGGATTTTTTACAATATTTGGAGCTGTATTGGTTTTAGGTATTGTACTAAAAATTATTACAATCGTATCTTGCGGTTATTCCCTTAGTTATTTTAATGAATTTTTTTATATTGATAGTTTAAGTATTGTGCAGCTTTTGATTATAGCTAGCATAAATATAATCGTTAGTATTTACTCATATAGGTACATTACAGATGAGATAAAAGAGAAAACAATCACTCTTAAAAGAGGTAAATTTTATTATTTTCTATTTAATTTCTTTGTGTTTTTTATGATTTTTATTTCACTAACTAATAATATTGTTGCAATGTGGATTGGACTAGAAGGAACGACACTTACAACTACATTTCTGTTTGGTTTTAACATTAATAAAAATTCATTAGAATCCGCTTGGAAGTATGTAATTATTTGTTCAATTGGAATAGGTATTGGGTTAATTGGCATATTAATATTTGTTAATGCTTATAGTAATCAAGATGCGGGCGAGATACTTAAATGGTCTCATCTTGTATCCAATCCAAATCCGCAAAGTACATATGTTATTAAAATAGCTTTCACATTAATATTTGTAGGACTTGGTACAAAAGCAGGACTGGCACCTATGCATACATGGCTGCCAGATGCCTATAGTGACTCGCCAGCTCCAGTTAGTGCTATGTCTGGGGTTCTTTTGAATCTTGCGTTGTATGTTATTTTAAGGTTTTATATTATAACTAAACATATACCGGGACTACAAAATACCAAGTGGTTGTTTATAGTTTTTGGTTGTGTATCTCTTATAATTTCATCGTTTAGTATTTTAAGACAACTTAATTATAAAAGACTGCTTGCATTCTCATCAGTTGAAAACATGGGCATTATAGCACTCGGACTTGGAGTTGGAAGTAAAATTGCAGTTTTTGGTGCAATACTTCATTCGATAGTACATGCATTTGGAAAATCTATGTTGTTTTTAACTGCAGGAAATTTATTAAATGCATATAAAACAAAACGTATAGACAAGATAGATGCGTTAATAAAGACTATGCCAATAAATGCAGTATTCCTTATTTTAGGTATGCTTATAATTACAGGAGCACCACCATTCCCAGCTTTTTTTAGTGAGTACTATATAATTGTAGGAACTGTTGAGAGTGGAAATTATATTGTCACTGCAATCTATGCTTTTTGTCTCTTGTTAGTTTTTGCAGGATTCCTGCGGGTATTCATTAAGATAGTTTTTAACACTGAACCTGGAGTAAAATATGTTAAAATGAAAGAAGATAAAAAAAATATATTTCCACTAGCGTTATGTTTTGTTTCAATTATTATTATAAGTTTAACTATGAATGGATATTTGTCAAATATGATAAATAATGCAGTTTTAATTATATGTGATTAGGAAGTGAAGATATGAAAATAGCAGATATTATAAACAGTCTACAAGAATTAAATTTCGATTTAAAATATGAAGTTAAAAATAATAATGAGTTATACGTTAGAGTAAAATCAGACCAAATCAGAAAAATTGTGCTTATTTGTGTTGATTTATATAAATTTAATTATATTTGTGAGTTTTCTGTAGTTGAAAAAGAAACTACAATAAATTGTGTGTTTTCAAATAGTAAGCAAGGTTATTATGTAATATGTAGTTATGTTACTGATAAAAAACCAATTGATCTTAGTAATATAATTTATCAAAGCAAATTATTTCAAAGAGAAATTAATAAAGATTATGATTACAAGATTAAAGAGGTATCGGGGACAGCGGCATATCAAGTTGCAGTAGGGCCCGTACATGCAGGGATTATTGAACCGGGTCATTTTAGGTTTAGTGTTATGGGAGAACCAATAGAAAATCTTGAAATAAAACTTATGTACAAATATAGAGGAATAGAAGAATTATGTAAGGATATAAATGCAAATACATTGAATCTTATGTTTGAGCGTGTGTCTGGAGAATCGAGCGTAGCTTATGGAGAAGTTTATGCTATGCTTGTAGAAAAACTTTTAGGAGCAGATGTTAGCATCGAGGTTAAGGCTTTTAGAGTTGTTCTTTTAGAACTTGAGCGAATGTATAATTATATGGATGATTTAGGTGGAGTAGGTAATGATATTGGTTATAGTTATGTAGCTAAAAAATTCGGCTATTTTTCAGAAGCAGTGCATCAGTTATGTGAGAGGATAAGTGGAAGTAGGTATATGAGAAATGCCATTGTTCCTCTTGGAATAAATATAGATTTTGATGAAAAGAAAAAGAAAGATGTTCTAGATACCTTAAAAAGTCTTAAAGCACGGGTACTTAGCATAATAAAAATGAGTGTGAATTCAGTTTCATTTTTAGATAGAGTAGAAGATACAGGAATGGTTAGTCGATCTATGGCTAAAAAATTATGTATGACAGGTGTTGTAGCAAGGGCATGCAATTTGAAATATGATGTTAGAGTCTCATTTCCATATGAATTATATAAGGAAATAAAAAGAGATATAAATATAGAAACAAAGGGTGGAGTTTTTGAAAGGTATAAATTGAAAGCTCGCGAGCTTAAAGATGCTTTTGCTTTTATAGAGAAAGCACTCTCATATATAAATGTTGATATAAAAAGAGAAAAAAATGAATTTTATTTAAAAGAGGGGTTAGAGGGAATAACTTCAGTTGAAACAGTAAAGGGAGAGCTTGTAGTTTATGGTTTAACAGGAAAAGATAATAAGTTTGACCGAATCTACTTTAAAACTCCTTCTTTTACTAATTGGACAGGTATGAGTGAAGCGGTTCTTGAGGAAATTATTCCTGATTTTCCTCTTATTAATAAAAGCTTTAATATGTCTTATTCTGAGAATGACAAGTAGGGAGTATTAAAATGAATAATATAATTGATAGAATAAAATATGGAACAGAAACAATAAAGGATCCAATTGAAATTAATGAATTCTCTTATGGGAAAATAATTGCAGAGCGAAATGTATGTGATAATTGCGGAAAATGCATGAATGTATGCCCAGTGAATGCCATTAAGATAAATACTATTACAAATGCAGAGCATCTAGTAAGTGTAGATGATAAAAAATGTATTTATTGTAGGAATTGCGTTAATATTTGTCCCAAATCCGTTTTGAAAATGACATCTGATTATAAAATGTCACAGTTAGAACTTGCAGGTGATAAACTTAGGGAAAAAATATATAAGACTTTCAGGAGATCACTTGTACTAAGAGTAGTAGATACTGGTTCTTGTAATGCCTGTATGTCAGAACTTAATGCACTTTCAAACACGTTTTATGATATTTCAAGATTTGGAATTAATGTATCCCCATCTCCAAGGCATGCAGATGGATTAGTGGTAACAGGGCCTGTTACTATAAATATGAAAGAAGCTTTAGAGAAGACTTACCAGGCGATGGCTGAACCTAAAATAGTCATAGCTGTTGGTAGTTGCGCTTATAACGGCGGAGTATTTAAAGAGGGTGATGGAGTGTATGGTACACTTAACGATATACTGCCAGTAGATCTTGTAATTCCAGGTTGTCCTCCCTCTCCGCAGGCCATTATTTTTGGGCTTCTTAAAATAATGGATAAAATTAAAAAAATAGACTAAAATCAATAGGCAAGAGTTAGGTACCGGTAGGAAGTGATAGTTTGAGTGCAAACACTTCTTATGGGTACTTTTGTTATTTAATATTGCAGCGACCCAGGAGATGATTTAACGAGGTAGGTTTATAAAAAATATGTTTTGTGCAAACGCTTGCATTGAATTAGATAATTATGTATAATAAACATAAAAGGTAGAGTTATAATATAATTGTAAATTATTTTATATTAACAAGAAATGTAGGAGGGGAATCTATTGGATACTAATAATCTTCCAAGAGTTGCTTATTTTTGTATGGAGTATGGACTAAGCTCAGATTTTAAAACTTATGCAGGGGGACTAGGAATACTTGCAGGTGATCATTTGAAAGGTGCTAAAGATCTAAATTTACCACTTGTTGGAATAGGACTTAAATGGAAACAAGGGTATACGGAGCAGATTATAGATGAAAATGGTGAAGTATATGATACATATCATAACTATCATTATGAGTTTTTAAAAGACACGGGAGTAAAAGTAACTGTTAATATCAGAAATTTAAAAGTAGCATGTAAGGTTTGGAAATTAGAAGAGTTCGGAAACAACCCAATATATCTTTTAGATACTGATATACCGGAAAATGGTGATAGGTGGATAACAGGACAATTGTATGGTTGGTTTGGAGAAGAAAGAATAGCTCAAGAAATAGTGTTAGGTATTGGTGGTGTAAAAGCTTTAAGAGCTTTAAATATACCAATTGATGTATATCATTTCAATGAGGGCCATGCTGTACTTGCGGCAACGGAGCTTATAAAAGAAAAAATGCAATCAGGATATAGTTTTGAAGATTCTTGGGTGAAAACTCGTGATGAAGTAGTATTTACAACTCATACTCCAATAGTTGAAGGTAATGAATCTCATCCTATTGATAAATTAGAGTATATGGGAGCATTTAATGAATTGACTAGGCAGCAAATGATTAGACTTGGGGGAGAACCATTTAACATGACTGTAGCAGGACTTAGACTCTCAAGGAAAGCTAACGCTGTAGCAAAACTTCACATGGAAACTGCAAATAAAATGTGGAAAACTGTTGCTGGAAGGCCTGAAATTATTGGCATAACTAATGGAATTCATAAACCAACTTGGGTAGACAAACGAATGACCAAGGCTTACGATAATAATGGAGATCTTTGGGGAACTCATATAACTATTAAAAAAGAACTAATAGAATTTATTAAAGAAAGAACTGGGACCACGCTTTGCGTAGATAAGTTACTTATTGGATTTTCAAGAAGGGCTGCACCATATAAGAGAAGTGACTTAATATTTACTAGTGAGGAGATTATTTCTCCTCTACTTAAAAGCGGAAAAGTTCAAATTGTATTCTCAGGGAAGGCTCATCCTCTTGATGACATAGGAAAAGAAATAGTAGCGAAACTCATAAGAATGATGAAAAAATATCCTAGCAGCGTAGTATTTCTTGAAAATTATGATATGAATATAGGGAGAATGTTAACTAGAGGATCAGATATTTGGCTAAACAATCCTAGAAGACCTCTTGAGGCTAGTGGAACGTCGGGAATGAAAGCTGCAATGAATGGCGTATTAAACTGTTCTATTTTAGATGGTTGGTGGCCGGAAGCTTGTATTGATGGTGTAAATGGATGGCAGTTCGGAGACGGTGTAGGTCTTGACGATTTAACAGAAGTAGAATTAGATAAACATGATACGCTTGCTCTTTATGATACTTTAATTAATAGAGTTATGGCTACTTATTATGGAAATAGAGAAAAGTGGGTAGAAATGATGAGAGAAAGTATTAGAACTACAAGTTATGAGTTTTCAGTTGAGAGAATGCTTAACGAATACTATAACAAAATGTATATAAAATAATTCTAGATTATATAATAATTATAAACACAAGAAAAACAAAAAAACTTCAAAATATAAATTTTGAAGTTTTTTTGTTATATATAATGTTTATTTAACTTTTACAATCCAACCTTCTGGTGCTAATACATCACCAAATTGAATCCCGTAAAGAGTATCATAAAGTTTTCTAGTAACTGGGCCAACTTCTGTTTCGCTGTGGAAAACATGAAGTTTACCTTTATGTTCAATGCCACCAATAGGTGTAATTACAGCAGCAGTTCCACATGCGCCTGTTTCTTTAAAATCAGAAAGACTATCTATTGGAACATCTCTTTCTTGTACATCCATTTTTAAATACTCTTTTGCAATATAAATTAATGATTTTTTAGTTATACTAGGAAGTATTGATGGTGATTTTGGAGTTACAAATACATTATCTTTTGTAATACCAAAAAAGTTTGCAGCGCCAACTTCCTCAATTTTAGTGTGGGTTGCAGGATCAAGGTATATACAGTCTGCAAAACCTTTTGATGCAGCGTGTTCATGAGCAAGAAGGCTTGCGGCATAGTTTCCTCCAACCTTTACGTCGCCAGTACCAAATGGTGCAGCTCTATCATATTCATCTGATGTCATAAAGTTTACTGGAGACAGACCAGCTTTAAAATAAGCACCTACTGGGCAACAGAATAGACCAAATAAAAATTCGGGTGCTGGACCTACTCCGAGGTTGTCCCCAATACCTATTACATAAGGTCTGAGATAAAGTGTCGCCCCAGTTCCGTATGGTGCGACGAAAGCTTCATTTGCTTTAACAACTTGCAAACATGCATCAAGAAATTTTTCATCTGAAATTTCAGGTATTAAAACACGTGAACAACTGTTTCTCAAACGTTTTGCATTCTCCAAAGGTCTAAATAATTGAATACTTCCGTCCTTTGTGCGATAAGCTTTTAACCCCTCAAAACACTGCTGACCATAATGAAGAGATGTTGAAGCTTCACTTATAGAAAGATTGTTATCTTTAACTAGTTTCCCATCATCCCATTTACCGTTTTTCCATATTGAGATATACCTAAGATCTGTCTTGCTATAAGCAAAACCTAATTTGCTCCAATCGATGTTAACATTTGTGCTCATATTTATCCCTCCTATTATTTTCAAAACTGAATTATAATTAAAATATATTTTGTACATCATTAGAAAGATGACATTATATTCTAAATGTTGTAAAAATTCGTACAATACAAGATATAAGTTCTATTATAACATATAATATGTATAACAATGGTATTATCAGTATTTTAATAAATTGAATTCAAATTAGTTTTATAACGAATAAAAAAATTGCATAAATAAGGTAGGAATACCCTTAATGCAATTTTCTATTCATTTTCATGTATTTAACTTATTACTTTAACCCTTCATGATTATTTTTTTTATCTTTATTTTTTAAAGATTCAAAACTTGTACTATTTCCCATGTTATTTATGGCGTCATTAACCTTTTTAATTTTGGTTTTTTTATTTTTATTCATGAGTTATATCTCCTTTCATATTTTAATATTTATATTAATAGCATAGCCAGATTTATTTGTAATATGTATACATAAAAAGTAACAGTCAAATCATTTTGCGTTTTGTAAAATGGTTTGACTGTTACAATTAAAATAATTTCTTAAAACAATGTTTGCAAAGAGAGGCTTTACCCTTATTAGCCGAAATGCACTCATCCTTTGGTACTACTTTCCCACATATTTCACAAATTGAATTTGAGGTAGAATTCTTAATGACCCCGGATTTAGCTTTATTTAGTTTAGATCCGATGGTGTTTTTTCTATTTGATGGTGGATCATAATTTATAGGTGGATTTTTTTCTTCCCTTTCAACTATTGAATATTTCATAGCATATATACTTTCACCAAAAAGTTCTAGTTCAAATCTAGGATTTTCGGCATCGTAAAATTCTTCAATAATAAGTCTTGTAACTTGAGCATCATTAACTATAAGACCGCTTTTTTCTATGCCATCGAAAATACTTTTGGTTATGTTGTTTGTATCAGGATGTCTTTTGATACTTTTATAATATACCTTTAAAACGGCGATAAGAGATTCTGTTAAAAAAATGCTGGGATTCTGGCTTCTACATTGATAAGCAATTTCTTCTTCATATAAAGCATACCTATCGTGGTATTTACCAGAATTATAAGGTAAAATGGCTCTCCCATTTGTATTAAAAAGTTTGAAATTGGATTTTGAAATGGGTGAGCCCTTTATAATGACTTTTGCATAAGTGTTATTCATATGTTCCCCCTAGGATCTATATTAAACATTTAATTACTATTATATGTATTAAAAAAAATATCAGTCTTGTACATATAATTATATCATATAAAGATACTTGCCAAAATTTGAACAATTAGATTAGGCATATATAAATTTGATATGCTAAAGCTAATAAAGTATAATTATTAGATGAAACTTTTTTAGAATACAAAATTATTAAAATATTTTTATGAATACATATAGAAAAATCATATAAATTACGTCAAAGGTGGGTAAAAACAATGGAAAAGGATATTAAAATACTTGCAATAGAATCAAGTTGTGATGAAACAGCTGCTGCAGTAGTAGTGAATGGTAGGGATGTTTTATCTAACATAATTGCATCACAAATAGATATACATGAAAAGTTTGGAGGCGTTGTTCCAGAAGTAGCGTCTAGAAAGCACATAGAAGCAATAAGCGCAGTGGTTCAAGAAGCACTAGATGAAGCTAACGTTACATTAGATGATATAGATGCAATAGGAGTAACTTATGGACCCGGACTAGTGGGGGCACTACTTGTAGGTGTTCAATACGCTAAGGGACTCGCATATGCAACGCATAAACCGTTAATTGGAGTTAATCATATAGAAGGGCATATAAGTGCTAACTTTATTCAATATAAGGAGCTTGAGCCACCATTTATGTGTTTGGTAGTTTCAGGCGGACATACATTTATTGTATACATGAAGGATCACGGTGACTTTGAAGTTATGGCTGAAACTAGAGATGATGCAGCGGGAGAAGCATTTGATAAGGTAGCTCGTGCAATAGGCCTTGGTTATCCAGGTGGACCTAAAATAGATAAAATAGCAAAAGAGGGCAATGCAGATGCTATAAAGTTTCCAAAAGCTAAATTTCATGATGTTACTTTAGACTTTTCATTTAGTGGAGTCAAATCTTCTGTATTAAATTATTTGAATAAAATGAATATGAAAAATGAGACAATTAATATACCTGACGTGGCTGCGTCTTTCCAAAAGGCAGTGGTTAATGTTTTGGTAGAGAATGCCTTTGAGGCATGTAAAATTAAAGGGGTAGATAAAATAACAATAGCAGGTGGCGTGGCTTCAAACTCTTGCCTTAGGGAAACAATGATAAAAGAAGGGCAAAAGAAAAATATAAAAGTTATGTTCCCGGAGATGATACTTTGCACTGATAATGCAGCTATGATTGGAAGTGCAGCTTATTTTGAATTAATAAAGGGAAGAGTTTCACCATTAACACTAAATGCAATACCAAACCTAAAGCTTGGAGAAAGATAATAAAAGGAGTCTTTAAATTTTGATTAAAATAAACTTAAATTTAATGCAAAGAAGAATTAGAAAATTACATTCACAACATGTTATACATGAGTCCTTTAGATTTGGAATACTTCTTGCAATTGCGGGAGGTTTTTTGGATTCTTATACATTCATAGGAAGGGGAGGCGTTTTCGCTAATGCCCAAACTGGGAATATTGTACTCTTAGCTATTTATGCTGCAAAAGGAGAATGGATGAAGGCACTTTCTAATCTTCCAGCTATTGTAGCTTTCGTAATTGGAGTAATTGTTGTTCAAGCAATAAAAGATAATTCATCACGTGTATTCATACTTGACTGGCCAAGGGTAGTTTTAATTTTTGAAATCATAGTCCTTTTTCTAATAGGATTTATACCTAGTACCATTCCTAATATTATTGTAAATGTTACAATTTCATTAGTTGCGTCCATTCAAGTATGCTCATTTTCGAAAATTGCGGATTCTCCGTATAGCTCAACTATGTCCACGGGTAATTTACGATCAGCTGCAAGGGAGGCATATATTGCTTTCACCCAAAAGGATCATGAGGCAGCTATTCGTACTATTCGTCTTTTTACAATTGTTTCTTCATTTTTATTAGGTTCATTTTTAGGAGGTATATTAACATTAAATATTGGGGTTAAAGCAATATGGGGAGCTGCGATTATAATAATCGGTGCTTTGGTGTTATATAACATTAATAATTCATAAATACAGTCTATGTTTAATTGAGCTAATTTAGTATATTTGTTAACAAATATTATTATCTCCGAATTTCTTTATAAGATTCTTAAGTTCATCTATCTGTTTTTGCAAATCCTTATTCGTATTACTTGAATTGGTATTCGCATTACTAGTATTTTGGGCTTCTTCTTTTGCGTTAAGATTAGAAATTTGAGCTGCAATTATAAATATGCTCTGAGCCACACCAAATAAAAAATTGGCGACTACACCTTGTTGGTCAACATCAAACTTAGAAGCAATAATAATCCCTAGTATTGTTGCGAGTGTTGCTAATTCCGTAGGGCTGTACTCTTCTAGTTTTTTCATATAATACCTCATTTTAATATTGTTATATTATAGTATATTCATTTAATTAATATTGTGTAGATTATATTTTAAAAATCATTCTTTATAACAGGTGAAATATGTAAGCAAGATTATAAAAAATATTTAAATAAATAAATTTAAGTCATTATGTATACCAAAAAAATCAATGAATATAATAATAAATAACAAGCGTATAAACAAATTTTCCCAGTTGATACAATAATATAAGTAGAGTATAATTATCTGAGTTTCAATGATTTAAAATAACGATTATTCTTACGAATTTAAATGAGGAGCAATATTATGACGACCCACCCCAAAATAACCAAAACTTTGTTTAAGCTACTAATTATATCAATTTGTTTATTTCTAAGTATATTTGCAGTGGTGTCATGTTCAAATAGAATTAAAAAAAACAATGAAAATAAAGATAATACATCTAATAAAAGCACGAACAATAATGGTAAAGATCAAAACATAAAGAATATTAAGTTAACGAAGATAGCATTTGAAAAAGGTAATAATGTATACCTTTATGATGAAATAAGTAAACAAATTAAGTCTCTCGGAGATATTACAAAATCGAAAGATTTGTTACAACTTTCTCCAGATAAAACAAAAATAGTATTTAGGTATTTTAATGAAGGGGAACCTATATATCCACCACATGTAATTGTTTATGATATTAAAGCTGAAAAACTAACAGATATTGTTATTAACAATAAAAATGTACAACAAATTGTTGAGCTCAAATGGATAGATAATGAAGATATTTTGGTTACTGGGCATATTAATCCATCAGTTTCAGGTTATAGCGTATATAATATAAAAAGCAAAGCGGAGTTAATTTCCTGTGTTGGTACCATGCGGGATGTTAATTTAGGTAAAAAAAATATTCTTTATAGTAATACGCCTCACATATTTCCTCAGCCAAGAGCTAATTTATATATTAATGGTAAGCAAATTTTTGAAATTAACAATGATAAGGAACAAATACTTGATGGTGTAATTTCTAATGATGGCAAAGTGATTGCATTTAGAAGTTCGGTGACAGGTGAAAAAAGCTTAAATGGTAAATCAAGCGCATATATTAACTTAGGCCAAATTAGTAGTAACGGAAATGCTATAAATGATCTAAAGAGGATAGTAATAAGTGGTGATATCGCCGGGAAATTGAAGTTTGATGATGAAAATAATTTAAGTATTATTGAAGATAAATTCATATATAAGTTAAATGATGGAAAGCTTATTAAAGTAGAAAATACATTGCCAAAGCAAAAAGAACTTACGGCAGTTCAGCTTAAAGAGTTTAGGCAAACTTTAGCTAAACAATTTCCTAAAGAGATTATTTCAGATCAAACAGTATTAGAAGAGATAGATATATATAATATGGTAGCCTTTTAAGACTTGAAACGAATATAGGAATTAGTAAAATATAGTTAATATTTATGAAATTTATTAAAATTCTGTTAACAAACATTTGAAAATTTGGTATAATGACCTTATGTTTATAAAAAAATATGGAAGAAGGGTTATTATGAAAAAGGAAAATTCTTATAGGCCTCAGAAAACAAAAATCCATGTAAAGACAATACCAGAATTAATAGTTGGCAAATTAGTTATGTTACTAGGTTGTATTATACCAATATCTATATTTATAGCCTATGCTATGAAGTTGAACTTTTTCTCTATTACAAAAATTCTATCAATATTTATTTTAATTATAAGCATAGCTGCATACTTAAAAAGTGAAATTATGTATCCTCATCCTAAGGTACTACATAAAGGTGATACTTTAGGTAGTAAAAAAAATGTAGTTTACAAAAAACATAAAACAAACTTTTCTTTTTCGCTAAAGAAAGGTCCACTTCAAGTGGTGTTATCAATGTTAATAATTATATTATTAACTTATTTAGGACAAGGTATTTATCAATTAATGGGGTAAGGAGTATTAAATATGGATAATAATTATAAGTTTTTTAGAAATAAAGAATGCGAATATTTTCCGTGCCATGAGGTTAAAAATGATGAAAAATTTAATTGCCTATTTTGTTATTGTCCCCTGTATTTTCTTGAGGACTGTGGTGGAAATGGAAAATTTGTAAAGGGAATTAAAGATTGCTCATCTTGTTTGATACCACACTCTGAAAATGGTTATGAACATATAGTAGGTAAAATAAAGGAAGTTAATAAGGCAAAACGAAAATAATAAAAATCAAAATAAGCTTAGAGAGTAAATCTTTAGGCTTATTATTTTCTTTATTTACTGTATAAAGTTGTAACAGTTTTTGGAAAACCGAATAAAATGGTATCATAAGTAATTTTAGGAGGGTAAATTTGCAAACCCTAAAAATAGGTTCAAAAGGAACAGGGGTATCAGAAATACAAGCATTACTTAATAAGTTAGGTTATGTTGTTGGCGTGGTAGATGGAATATATGGACCTAAAACTTTCGATGCGGTAAAAAAGTTTCAGAAATATTTTGGATTATTACCTACAGGCGATGTGGATGATGATACTTATAAACTTATGAACAGATTTTTATTAGGTTATGATACTTATAGAATTAAATCAGGTGACACTCTATACCTTATAGCAAAACGTTATTACACGCCACTTGCAAGTATAATTACAGCCAACCCTCAAATTAATGCTAACAGTTTGAGGATTGGTGATGTAATTATAGTTCCTTACTCGTTAGATGTGGTTTATACAAATATCGATTACACTTATGACATTATGAAAAAAGATTTAGAAGGATTAAAAGCTAGATATCCATTTATTGAAGTTGAGAGTGCTGGCAGGAGTGAACTTGGGAAAGAACTTTATTATGTAAAATTGGGTAATGGACCAAATAAAGTATTTTATAATGGCGCGCACCATGCTATTGAATGGATAACCTCTGTACTTTTAATGAAGTTTATTGAAAATTTTGCTAAGGCCTATGCGATGGGTCAGGATATAGAAGGGTATAATGTGCGTGATATATTCCGCACAAGCACTATATATGTTATGCCCATGGTTAATCCAGATGGAGTGGACTTAGTTCTTAATGGTCTAGAAAAAAGTAACCCGTATTACAATGATTTAATTAAGTGGAATAATGGAAGTTTAGATTTTTCTGAAAATTGGAGTGCTAATATTCGAGGAGTAGATCTTAATCATAACTATGATGCTATGTGGCAAGAATCAAAGAATGCAGAAGCGAGTTATGGGATATATGGACCAGGACCTACAAGATATTCAGGTACCTCGCCAGAATCAGAATCAGAGTCTAAGGCTGTAGCAGATTTCACAAGAAGCAATAATTTTAGATTAGTAATAGCATATCATACTCAAGGTGAACTAATATACTGGAATTATCAAAATTTAGCAAGCCCTGAAGCTAGAGCAATAGCAGTAATATTTTCACAATTAAGTGGTTATAATCTAGGTGAAACAACTGGAATTACCAGTTATGCAGGATATAAAGATTGGTTCATAGGAAAATTTAGAAGGCCAGGCTACACCATTGAAGTGGGGCTTGGAGAAAATCCTCTTCCTATAAGTCAATTTAATAAGATATATAGCGACAACATTAAAGTTTTATTAGAAGGAGCAATAATTTAGAAATGCCTATATCTTATTTTGCATAGCAAATAAAGGTATAGGCGTTATATCTTTTTTAATACAAATTCTTAGTTTACCATTTATGAATAACATTTGGTTTAGCAAATATTTCATCAAGCCTTTTTAGAAAAGGCACAAGGGAATTAAAATCAACCGCCCTATGGTCAAAAGCCAAACATATTGGAAGGATTTTTCTTATACCGATTTCCTTATTTCCATTAGGATTTAAGTACACCCCTGGTTTTTCCTGAATCGAACCAATTCCAATGGCAAAAACTTGAGGGGGTATTATTTCAAGCAAACCGAAGAATCCCTTTTGGTTTTTGTACAACGAACCAATATTTGAAACTGTAACAGTACCTGCCCTAATGTCCTTTTCGGTCAGGCGTTCATTTTCTGGTATCTTGTAATAGTCCTCTTTTTCTTTACCACAAAGCCCCTTAATTCTATATCTACCAATTTTCGAAGCCAAAATTCTTCTAATAACACTTAGATTAAACCTTTTTAATTCATGAATTGTGTCAGCAACTACAGCTCTATAAAATACTTCATTAACATTGGTATTTTCTATTCTTTTTGTTAAATTTGAAATGTATTCTGAAATATCATTCAAAGACATTTTTTCAACTCTTGGTATAGTTGGAGTTATCATTTTACCATTAGGTAAAAGCCAAGGGACTGAGATGTTAATTTCGTCAAAAATATGAGTCATACCCTCAGTTTTTTTATGATTATATTCTATATATGAATTTAAGTCAGGTGATTTTAATAAACCTTCTGTTATAACTTTAAGCATTATAGTATTAAAAGAAATTTTGTTTTCTAAATTGATTTTATTATTTAAAAGTATTTTAAATTCATTGTAAAAGTCAGTTATATCAGGCTCGTATATATATGATATATGGGGTATATCATGCCATGATGTGGTAGTTACATGCGAAACAGCTCTCCTTTGTAAATCAAACCTTTCAGAGTGTATAGATTTATTTGTTTTTAGTTCCATAGACGAATTCCTCCACTTTAATTGAATGAAATATATTTATCAGACTAAATTCTAATAATATGCTGTGTCTACTCTAATTATGTCGCAGAGTCTTCCCATGTTACGTAAAGATCTTCAAGTTCTTTTTTCACACTTAAAAGTTGATTGTTTGTTTCAACACTTCTATTTGGACTCGAATAAACCTCTTCAAGGCAAAGATCATTTTGTAATTTTTCTATTTCTTGTTCAAGCGATGCAATTTTATCTTCTAGTTCTTTAAAATCTAGTTTTTTTTGTTTCTCAAGTTTATCTTCTTCGCGCTTCTTTTTTTTATCAAAATTAATTTGAGTTTTTGACATTCCTTCTTGTTCTTCTTCTAACTTGAATCTTAAAGGATTTTTCTTCTTTTCTATATAATAACTATAATTTCCTAAATACTCTTTGAGTCCATCTTGATTCAATTCGAGTATTCTAGTAATTACCTTGTTTAAGAAATATCTATCATGTGATATTACGACAACGGTGCCGTCATATCCAAGTATTGAATCTTCTAAGGCCTCGCGGGACATAATATCTAAGTGATTTGTTGGTTCATCTAGCAATAAGAAGTTTGCCTTAGATAACATGATTTTTAGAAGATTAATCCTACACCTTTCTCCACCACTTAAAGTTGATATAACCTTAAATACATCTTCGCCTATGAATAGAAATGCAGCCAGGGCTGTACGAACCTCTGTGGTAGTAAGTTTTGGAAATTCATCCCAAACTTCATCTATTATAGTTTTTTCTGGATTTAAATTTGATTGTTCTTGGTCATAGTATCCAACAAAAATATTTTTACCCAATATTTTTATGCCTGTATCACTTGGTATTTGATCCATTATAATCTTAAACAGGGTGGTTTTACCTCTTCCGTTTTCACCAATAAGAGCAAATTTTTCTGATCTTTTTATGTCTAAATTTAGATGCTCAAACAAAAGGTTATCTCCAAATCGTTTTGATAGGTCCTCTATATGAAGAACATCATTACCACTTTTAATTTCTGTTTCAAATTTCATTTTAGTCTCGCGCGGATCTTTATCTGGAGTATGAATTCGTTCAACTTTGTCCAGGGATTTTTGTCTGCTATCTGCAGCTCTTACACTTTTTTCTCTATTAAAGGATCTGTATTTAGTTATAATATCTTCTTGCCTTTTTATTTCTGACTGTTGTACATTGTATGCTTTTAATTGAATTTCAAAATTTATTTTTTTTAATTCAATAAAACTAGTGTAACTTCCATTGTAACAATCTACATGCCCATTAATAAGTTCAAAAGTTTTATTGGTAATGGTATCTAAAAAGAATCTATCATGAGAAATAATAAACATAGTGCCCTTATAAGATTTAAGGTAATCTTCGAGCCACTCTATAGCGTCTAAATCTAAGTGGTTAGTAGGCTCATCGAGTAAGAGTATATCAGGGTTTTTAAGTAATAATTTACAGAGTGCAACTCTAGTTTTTTGACCTCCACTTAATATGTTTATTGGTTTATCATAATCATCTTCTAAAAAGCCAAGGCCTTTAAGAACTCTATTTATCTTAGCTTTATAGGTGTAGCCGCCTCTGTTATTGTAAAGTTCAGAAGTTAATGTATATTCTTTAATTATTTTATTTTGATAGTCTTCTTTTGAAGCGTCATAAGGTAAACTCATTTTTATTTCCAGAGCTTTAAGATTTTTTTCGAGGTTTAATAAATTGTCGAATACTAAAAGTGTTTCCTCGTATATAGTATTAGTTATATCTAATGATAAATTTTGGGATAAATAACCTAGCTTTTTATTTTTATCTATAAATAATTCACCAGTATCATGGTCCAATTGTGAGGTAAGTATTTTGAAAAGTGTAGACTTGCCAGCACCATTAGCACCAATAAAACCAATTCTTTCACCTTCATTTATACTTAAAGTTATTTTGTCTAAAATAACATCTATACCATAACTTTTGTGAATATCTTTGCAACTTAGAACTATCATCATTTTCACCTTCCCTGTAGCGTAGTCTTAAAGTTAATAAATATTAATTAAAGACCTTCATATATTATTGTACTATTTATATTAAAGTTATTGTAGTAAAAAGCAAATATATATAACATTAATTTTTAATGATAGTATAAAAAAGTCATAAATGGTTAATAGTGCTTAATAACTATTAAATTTGAAACAAATGTGATATTGACCTATAATGTGTGTTAAGATTGATAGTATGAAATTTATGATATTCACAGAGGAGTGTAAGTCGTGGAAAGAAAAAAAAATATATCGATGGCAGTTATTCGAAGATTGCCTAAATACAATAGATATTTAAAAGAACTTTTAAGGACTGATGTAGATAGAATATCCTCAAAAGAGTTAGGCGAGAGAATTGGCTTTACAGCATCTCAAATTAGACAAGACTTGAACTGCTTTGGGGATTTTGGACAACAGGGATACGGTTATAATGTTAAAGAATTATTAAATGAAATTAATGGCATATTGGGACTAGCAAAAGAATATAAAATGATAATAATAGGTGCTGGTAACATTGGGCAGGCTATTGCCAATTATACCAATTTTGAAAGGTTAGCTTTTAATTTGGCAGGTATTTTTGATGTTAATCCAAAGCTAATAGGACTTAAAATTAGAGATGTTGAAGTAAAAGACATAGATGAATTAGTAGGTTTTCTTAAAACTATGCCGATAGATATAGGGGTAATCTGTGTTTCGGAAAATAGTGCTCAAACAGTTTGCGACATGATGGTGGCAAATGGGGTTAAGGGCATATGGAATTTTGCACCTGTGGATTTAGAAGTGCCTAAAGAAATAATTGTTGAAAATGTACATTTGAGTGAGAGTCTCTTAACACTCAGTTGTTTAATGAATGATAGGACATAGTCATAAAAAATAATTATTTCTTGTTGATATAATTATCACAAAGATATATAATGTAATTGAGGCAAATGGCCTCATATTCATTTACGTTTATTTGTTATATTATTAACAAATAGTTAATGAATAGATTAATTCGTAAGGAGTGGATTGTTATGGAATACAAAAATATTGTTCTTCAAAAGGAAGACAAAGTTGCAGTACTTACAATTAGTAGACCAAAAGCTCTAAATGCATTAAACTCAGAAACATTGAAAGAGCTAGATTTAGCAATAGATGAAATTGCTAATGATGATAAGATTTACGCAGTAATTATAACAGGAGCTGGAAAAGCATTTGTTGCAGGTGCTGATATCACCGAAATGAAAGATCTTGATGTAATGGGTGGTAGAAGATTTGGAAATTTAGGAAATAAAGTGTTTAGAAAATTAGAAACACTAGAAAAACCAGTAATCGCAGCAGTAAATGGTTTTGCTTTAGGTGGAGGATGCGAGCTTTCTATGGCTTGTGATATTAGAATAGCATCTGTAAAGGCAAAATTTGGTCAACCTGAAGTAGGACTTGGAATAACACCTGGTTTTGGAGGGACTCAAAGACTTTCTAGACTTGTAGGACTTGGAATGGCTAAAGAATTAATATACACAGCTAAGATTATTAATGCGGAAGAAGCATTAAGAATTGGACTTGTTAATAAAGTGGTTGCGCTTGAAGATTTATTAGTTGAAGCTAAAGCACTTGCAAATACAATTGCAGGACAGGCACCTATTGCTGTAAGTCTTTGTAAAGCAGCAATTAATAAGGGAATGCAATTAGACATAGACTCAGCACTTTCATATGAATCAGAAATATTCGGAGAATGTTTCTCGACTGAGGACCAAAGTAGTGGAATGACAGCATTTATCGAGAAAACTGAAAAATGCTTTAAAAATAAGTAATTTAAGTATTCTGTTAAAATATAGGTAGCTTAGCTACCTCAGAGAATAGCGAGGAGGAAGGTTCATGAATTTTACATTGACAAAAGAACAAGAATTTGTAAAACAGATGGTAAGTGAATTCGCATTAAACGAAGTTAAACCTTTAGCTGCGGAGATAGATGTTACAGAAAGATTTCCTAGCGAAACTGTAGAAAAAATGGCTAGATACCATATGATGGGTATCCCAATAGCAACTAAATATGGTGGCGCTGGTGGAAATAATTTATCATATATTATTGCTGTTGAAGAATTATCAAAAGCATGTGCAACAACAGGAGTTATCTTATCAGCTCATACATCATTATGTGCAGGTCCAATAGATGCTTTTGGAACAGAAGATCAAAAAATGAAATATCTAGTACCACTTGCAACTGGCGAAAAATTAGGAGCTTTTGGATTAACTGAGCCTAATGCCGGTACTGATGCGTCTGGACAACAGACTACAGCAACTTTAGATGGTGATAACTATATATTAAATGGTTCAAAAATATTTATCACAAATGGTGGAGTAGCAGATACATTTGTAGTTTTTGCTATGACAGATAAAACTAAGGGAACAAGAGGAATTACAGCTTTTATAGTTGAAAAAGATTTCCCTGGATTCTCAATAGGTAAACATGAAGATAAATTAGGAATAAGAGCATCATCAACAACTGAGCTTGTATTTGAGAACTGTATAGTTCCAAAAGAAAACATGCTTGGAAAAGAAGGAAGAGGTTTCGGTATTGCAATGAAAACTCTTGATGGTGGAAGAATTGGTGTAGCTGCTCAAGCTCTAGGAATTGCTGAAGGAGCACTAGAAGAAGCTACTAAATATATGAAAGAAAGAAAACAATTTGGAAAACCACTTGCAGCATTCCAAGGACTTCAATGGATGGTTGCAGAACTTGATGTTAAAATTGAAGCTGCTAAACTTTTAGTTTATAAAGCTGCATTTAATAAAGATGCTGGTTTATCATATACAGTAGAAGCTGCAAGAGCAAAATTGTTTGCATCAGAAACTGCTATGGAAGTTACAACAAAAGCTGTTCAAATCTTCGGAGGATATGGATATACTAAAGAATATCCATTAGAAAGAATGATGAGAGATGCTAAGATAACTGAAATATATGAAGGAACTTCAGAAGTTCAAAGAATGGTTATAGCTGGAAATCTATTAAAGTAGGAGGAAATTAAATGAATATAGTTGTATGTTTAAAACAAGTTCCAGATACAAACGAAGTTAAAATAGATCCTAAAACAGGAACCCTTATAAGAGAAGGCGTTCCATCAATAATAAATCCAGATGATAAAAATGCATTAGAAGAATCATTAAGATTAAAAGATGAACATGGTGCGCACGTGACTGTAATTAGCATGGGACCACCTCAAGCAGAAAAAGCATTAAGAGAAGCTTTAGCTATGGGTGCTGATGAAGCAATACTCGTATCAGATCGTGCATTTGCAGGAGCAGATACTTTAGCTACATCACATGCACTTGCTGCAACTTTAAAGAAATTAGACTACGATGTAGTATTTGCTGGAAGACAAGCAATTGATGGAGATACAGCGCAAGTTGGACCTGAAATTGCAGAGCATTTAAATCTTGCACAAATAACATACGTTGAAAAAGTTGACGTAATTAAGGGCGGATTAAAAGTTAGAAGAGCATGGGAAGATGGATATGAAGATATCGAAGTTAAAACTCCTGTTCTTTTAACAGCTATAAAAGAATTAAATGAACCAAGATATATGAACATAAAAAACATTTTTGAAATGTTCCAAAACAAAGAAGTAAAAGTTTGGAGTGCAGCAGATATCGGAGCAGACATAGCTATACTCGGACTTAAAGGTTCACCAACAAAGGTTAAAAAGTCAATGACTAAAGAACCTAAGGGAAAAGGCGAATTAATACAATTACCAGCAGCTGAAGCTGCTTTATATGCAGTTTCAAAATTAAAAGAAAATCACTTTATCTAAAATGTAGGAGGGAGCAATCAATGAATATAGCAGATTACAAAGGCGTATGGGTCTTCGCTGAACAAAGAGACGGAGAACTTCAAAAAATTTCTTTCGAACTTTTAGGTAAGGGACGAGAAATTGCAGATAAATTAGGAGAAGAGTTAACAGCTGTACTACTTGGCGATAAAACAGATGATATGGCTCGCGAACTTGTAGCATTTGGAGCTGATAAGGTAATAGTTGCGAGTAGTCCACTACTAGGTCATTTTACAACTGATGCATATGCAAAAGTTATATGTGATCTTGCAAATGAGAGAAAACCAGGAGTAATATTTGTTGGAGCAACTTATTTAGGAAGAGATTTAGGACCAAGAATATCAGCAAGACTTTCAACAGGTTTAACTGCTGATTGTACTTCATTAGATATAGATACAGAAAACAATAATTTAATGATGACAAGACCAGCATTTGGTGGAAACCTAATGGCTACTATAGTTTGTGCAGATCATAGACCACAAATGGCTACTATTAGACCAGGAGTTTTCGAAAAATTAGCTAGAGATGCTTCTAGAACTTGCCCAGTTGAAAAAGTTACTGTAAATTTAAAAGAATCAGATATCAGAACTAAAACTGTTGATATTGTAAAAGTTGCTTCAGTTTTAGCCGATATCGGAGAAGCTAATATTATAGTATCTGGTGGTCGTGGAGTTGGAAGTAAAGAAAACTTTGCTTTGCTTGAAAAACTTGCAGCTACTTTAGATGGTGTAGTAGGAGCATCAAGAGCAGCAGTTGAAAATGGTTGGATAGATAAAGCCGTACAAGTAGGTCAAACAGGAAAAACTGTAAGACCAACTGTATATATAGCTTGCGGTATCTCAGGAGCAATTCAGCATTTAGCTGGTATGCAAGATTCTGATTTCATAATAGCTATAAATAAAGATGCAACTGCACCTATCATGAAAGCTGCTGATGTAGCAATAGCTGGAGACTTTTTGAAAGTAATTCCAGAAATGATAGCTCAGATTAATACATTAAAAAATAAATAGGTTTATTTTATAATAGTAATTTAAGAAAACTTGCTTTAATGCTAAAAAATAGCATTAAAGTAAGTTTTAAAAAAGTATACTACGTCTTGTTGTAACTAAAATAAGATTTTTAAAATAATAAAATTTAAGGGGTGTGTTTTTATGAAAAAGATTTTTGTACTTGGCGCTGGAACTATGGGAGCAGGTATTGTTCAAACATTTGCAGCTAATGGATGCGAAGTAATAATGAGAGATATTAAAGATGAATTCGTTGATAGAGGACTTGCTACAATTAAAAAGAACTTAGAAAGATCAGTTAAAAAAGAAAAAATAACTGAAGCACAAATGGAAGAAATACTTTCAAGAGTTACAGGAACTACTGATATGAAATTAGCAGCAGACTGTGATTTAGTAGTTGAAGCAGCTGTAGAAATTATGAAAATAAAGAAAGAAATTTTTGCAGAACTTGATTCAATCTGTAAACCAGAAACTATTTTAGCATCAAACACATCATCACTTTCTATAACTGAAGTAGGAGCTGCTACAAAGAGACCTGATAAAGTTATAGGAATGCATTTCTTTAATCCAGCTCCAATGATGAAACTTGTAGAGATAATCAAAGGAATGGCTACATCAACTGAAACTTTTGATGCAGTTAAAGAAATTGCAATTGCTATAGGTAAGGATCCAGTAGAAGTTGCTGAAGCTCCTGGTTTTGTTGTAAATAGAATATTAATTCCAATGATCAACGAAGCTGTAGGAATTATGGCAGAAGGTATAGCATCTGCAGAAGATATAGATAAAGCAATGAAACTTGGCGCTAATCATCCAATGGGACCTCTAGCACTCGGAGATCTTATAGGTCTTGATGTATGTCTTGCTATCATGGATGTTTTATATACTGAGACTGGAGATACTAAGTACAGAGCTCATAGCCTTTTAAGAAAATATGTTAGAGGCGGATTACTTGGAAGAAAAACTAAAAAAGGTATCTTTGATTATTCAAAATAAGATATTAATTTTAAATAAATAATAGAAGGCATTATAACTTAAATATGGTTATAGTGCCTTCTTTATTATTTATATATATAGTATAGAGAAATATAAACAATATGTAAATAATTTCTAAAGTTAACTATTAGTATGTTGACTTTATACTGTAAGTGATATATTATTAACAATATAACGTATAAATAGAAAACAGTGGTACAAGCATTGCTAAATATAATGTGTAAAAATACATACGATTACATTTAAAAATGGAGGGATATATAATGAATAGATTTACTTTACCAAGAGATATTTATTTTGGAGAAAATTCTTTAGAAGTCTTAAAAACCCTAAAAGGTAAAAAAGCGGTAATAGTTACTGGCGGAAGTTCTATGAAAAAATTTGGATTTTTAGATAAGGTTGAAGCTTATTTAAATGAAGCCGGAATTGAAGTTAAACATATTACTGGAGTGGAACCAGATCCTTCAGTTGATACAGTTATGAGCGGCGCAGCAGTTATGAGGGAATTTGAGCCAGACTTAATAGTTTCAATAGGTGGGGGTTCACCAATTGATGCAGCAAAAGCTATGTGGATTTTCTATGAATATCCAGAATTTACTTTTGAACAAGCTGTTATACCATTTGGTATTCCAGACTTAAGACAAAAGGCTAAATTTATAGCTATACCATCAACTAGTGGAACAGCATCAGAAGTTACAGCATTTTCAGTAATTACTGACTATAAAGCAAAAATAAAATATCCTTTAGCAGATTTCAACTTAACTCCGGATGTAGCTATAATTGATCCATCACTAGCTCAAACAATGCCACCAAAATTAACAGCACACACAGGTATGGATGCATTAACTCATGCACTTGAGGCTTATGTTGCAGGACTTCATTCTTATTTCTCAGACCCACTTGCAATGCAAGCTATAACTATGATTAAGGAGAATTTAGTAAAATCATTTGAAGGTAATGTAGAAGCAAGAAATGAGATGCATATGGCACAATGCCTTGCAGGAATGGCATTTTCAAATGCATTACTAGGAATATCTCATAGTATGGCGCATAAAATAGGTGGTGTATTCCACGTTGCACATGGTCTTGCAAATGCAATACTACTTCCACATGTTATAGATTTTAATAAGAAATCTTGTGGAGATAGATATGCTACAATCGCTAGAACATTAAAACTTGCTGGGAATACAGATGATGAATTAATAAATTCATTAACTGATATGATAAAGGATTTAAATAAGACTCTAAATATACCATTATCTTTCTCTGAAAATGGTATGACTAAAGAAGAGTTTGATGCTAATTTAGATTTTATAGCTGAGAATGCTTTAAAAGATGCATGTACAGGATCAAATCCAAGACCAATAAATTTAGATGAGATGAAAAAAGTATTAACATGTTCATTTACTGGTGAAAAAGTTAATTTCTAATATGAAATTAAATAATTATTGTAAAAGTTTTGTCAATGTACATTAGTTAATAATTAACAATGGACAGATAGTAATAGCATTGGTAAGTTATGCTCTTCACTATCTGTCTATTTTAATATAAAATTTTATTTGAAATTAAATTTAACGTTTTAATATACTTTAGATTTTTGTGGTAAAATAAAGATAGTACAAATATCTTAACATAATGAAAATTTTAATGGTACATAAGTAGGCTAAAATAATAGAAAGATGTGGAGGTAAATAAATGTATAAAATAGTTGGAAAAAAAGCATTAGCACCACAAATATTTTTAATGGATATTGAGGCACCAAGAGTCGCTAAATCAGCACAACCTGGTCAGTTTATAATAATAAAAATGGATGAAAAAGGTGAGAGAATACCGTTAACAATAAGTGATTTTGATGCCGAAAGAGGTACAGTTACTATAGTAGTTCAAACTATAGGCTGCTCAACAAAAGAAATGGAAAACTATGAAATTGGGGATTCATTTTCAGATTTTGTAGGACCTCTTGGACAAGCATCAGAATTAATGAGTGAAAGTATTGAAGAGTTAAAGAAAAAGAAAATCGTATTTGTAGCAGGAGGTCTTGGAACTGCTCCAGTTTATCCTCAGGTTAAATGGCTTAACTCTCAAGGCGTAAAGGCAGATGTAATAATAGGCGCTAAAGCTAAAGAATATGTAATTATGGAAGAAGAAATGAAGAAAGTAGCGGGAAATGTATATCCATGTACAGATGACGGTTCTTATGGATATAAGGGACTTGTTACAAATAAATTAAAAGAATTAGTCCAAAATGAAGGTAAAAAATATGATTTAGTTGTTGCTATTGGACCAATGATAATGATGAAATTTGTTTGCAAATTAACTGAAGAGCTTGGTATATCAACTATTGTAAGCATGAATCCTATTATGGTAGATGGGACAGGAATGTGTGGAGCCTGCAGGATTACTGTAGACGGCAAAACTAAGTTCGCCTGCGTTGATGGACCAGAATTTGATGGTCATAAGGTTAATTTTGAGGAAGCAATGAGAAGACAAGCAATGTACAAAACACAAGAAATTTCTAAAAATGAAGGCATTAAAGCCGGATGTGGTTTAGGAGGTACTAAATAATGGATAAGATGAAGAGAGTTCCAATAGAAGAGCAAGATCCAAAAATAAGAGCAACTAATTTTGCGGAGGTATGTTTAGGATATACAGAGGATGAAGCAGTTAAGGAAGCTACAAGATGTTTAAACTGTAAAAAACCAATGTGTGTTAGTAAATGCCCTGTTGCAATAGATATTCCCGGTTTTATTAAGCATGTTAAGAATAAAGAATTTGTAGAGGCAGTTAAGGTGATAGCTAAATATAGTGCACTTCCTGCGGTTTGTGGTAGGGTTTGTCCACAAGAAACTCAATGTGAGAGCAAGTGTATCCTAGGAATAAAAGGAGACGCAATAGCTATAGGTAAACTTGAAAGATTTGTAGGGGATTACTCAAGGGTACATAATGTCGATCTTTCAGAAACTAAACCTAAAAATGGTATTAAGGTTGCAGTGGTAGGAAGTGGTCCATCAGGACTTACTTGCGCAGGAGATTTAGCAAAAGCTGGATACGATGTGACTATTTTCGAGGCACTTCATGAAGCTGGTGGAGTTTTGGTATATGGTATACCAGAATTTAGGCTTCCAAAAGAAACAGTAGTAAAACATGAAGTTGAAAATGTTAAAAAATTAGGCGTCAAATTAGAAACAAATGTTATTGTGGGACGAACTGTAACAATAGACCAATTGATGGAAGATGAAGATTTTAAAGCTGTATTTATTGGTTCTGGTGCAGGACTACCAATGTTTATGGGAATACCGGGAGAAAATTTAAATGGAGTGTTTTCTGCTAATGAGTATTTAACTAGAAATAATTTAATGAAAGCATATAAAGAAGGATATCAGACACCTATAAGAACAGGCGAAAAGGTTGCGGTTGTAGGTGGAGGAAATGTTGCTATGGACTCTGTGCGTACAGCAGTGAGACTTGGAGCAGAAGGACACATAGTATACAGAAGATCAGAATCAGAACTTCCTGCAAGAGTTGAGGAAGTACATCATGCAAAAGAAGAAGGGGTTATAATGGATCTACTTGTTAACCCAATTGAAATCCTAGGTGATGAAAAAGGTAATGTTATAGGAATGAAGTGCATAAGAATGGAGTTAGGTGAGCCTGATGCCTCAGGAAGAAGAAGACCTATAGCTATTGAAGGCTCAGAATTTATAATGGATGTTAATACAGTTATAATGTCTTTAGGGACATCACCAAATCCATTAATACCTTTGACAACAGAAGGTTTAGATATTAATAAACGTAAGTGCATAATTGCAGAGGATGAAACTGGATTAACATCTAAAAAGAATGTATATGCTGGTGGAGATGCAGTTTCAGGAGCGGCTACAGTTATACTAGCTATGGAAGCGGGCAAAAAAGCTGCTAAAGCTATAGATGAAATGTTAACAAACTAATAAATTGGACTTAAATAACTCCATAAACAAAGGTTTATGGAGTTGTTTTTTTAAAATAATGAATTTTATTATCATTTATTGGGAAATTATAATAAGGATTAAGGAAAGGAAAAAAACTATGGATTATAAAAAGGTTGAATCATTTGATAAGGGTATTATCATAAAAGGTGTAGATAACTTCGAATTAGCCCATATATTTGAATGTGGACAATGTTTTAGATGGAACAAGCAAGAGAATGGTAACTATATAGGGGTGGCATATGGAAAGGTAATAGAAGTAGAAAAGAATGAGATGGAAGTAAAAATATATAATATAAATGAAGAAGAATTTGAAATGATTTGGTGTGATTATTTTGATCTTAAAAGAGAGTATACGGTTATTAAAGAAAAATTTCGAAAAGATCCACTTCTTGAAAGATCAGTTAACTTTGGTTATGGGATTAGACTACTTCAGCAGGAACCATTTGAACTTACAATATCATTTATAATTTCTTCGAACAATAGAATACCTATGATAAAAAGAGCTATAAACAGGTTAAGCGAAAAATGGGGAAAAGCAATAGAGTATAAAGGTGATACATACTATACGTTCCCAACAGCAGCAGAATTAGATAAAGCATCTATTGAGGAAATTCAAAGTTGTGGTCTAGGTTTCAGATCTAAATATGTAAAGGATGCAGTGCATAGAATATATGCAGATGAAATAAACTTGGAATTTGTTAAATCATGTGATGATGATATTTGCCACCAAGAGTTACAAAAACTAAGCGGTATTGGACCAAAGGTTTCTGATTGTATCATGTTGTTTTCCATGCAAAAATATTCTGCTTTCCCAGTGGACGTGTGGGTTAAGAGAGCAATGCAGTTTTTTTATTTAGCACCAGATGTGTCACTACCTAAAATAAGAATTTTTGCTAGAGATAAGTTTGAAAACTTAGCAGGTTTTGCACAACAGTATTTATTTTATTATGCAAGAGAAAATAATATTAAAATAGAATAAATTAATGAAGATTAAGCAAAATAACAAATGAAATATAAAGTTATGGACTACTATTGAACCTTATAAAAATGAAGAGGATGGAGAACTATGAAAAGAGTATGGGATTATATAAGGATAAAGCTATTAAGACATAAACAACATATAGTAATAATAGTAATTTTATTGGTTTTCTTATATATAGGATATGAGTATTCTTTCAAGTACTCGTATATAATAAAAAATCCTAATATGATGAAAGAAATTGTTCTTTCTTACGGCAATTTCAGTGTTTTAGTCTTCATACTTATGCAGGTTTTACAAGTAGTAGTTTTTTTTATTCCGGGAGAATTTATACAAATTGCTGGGGGATATATTTTTGGTGTTTTTTGGGGTGGAGTGATATCTTTAATTGGGATTACTTTAGGAAGCATAATAGTATATCTTATTGCTAAGGACTATTGCAAACCACTAGTGGAAAAATTGATGTTAAAAAAGGAAATAAAATTCTTTAAAAAAATACTAGATGTGGGAAGTAAAAGGATTGTTGTATTCATGTTTTATTTAATTCCGGGAATACCTAAGGATGCACTAGCGTATATATGTGGTGTATCAAATATTTCTTTTAAAGATTTTTGCATATATTCAACACTAGGTAGAGTTCCAGGAATTTTTATATCATCTTATTTTGGGGAGAAAATATATTCAAAAGATGTTACAAGTTTAATAACGATAGGAGTAATAATGAGCTTTTTATTCCTAATAGGAATTTTAAAAGGTAATATTATAATTAAAAATATGATCAAAAAGAAAAAAAAACATTAAAATCACACCCTTATAAACATTATAAAGAATGTGACTTTTTAGTTGTTTTATATATAAAACTTAACGTTATGCTGCACATGGTTATTAAAAGGATAATTAATATAGCACAGTGAAAGAAAAAACTCTGCGGTAGGATTGTTATTATTGGGTCTGATTTAACATCAAAGAGCCAATAATTATTGTTAAAGAAGATGTGATGAAAAGTTGTAAAACTTTTATCAAAATTAACTAGAAAGGGTATAAGTAATAGTATCGGTATAACAATAAGGGAAATGGAGCTAGTTAATAGATATCTTATTGTTTTCCGTTTTTTATTTATAAGTATTCCTATAATACTTACTAATATTGAGAAAAATAGCATTAATTTGAGTTTATCAAATATTACTTTAACTTCTTTAAAATGAATTTTACCATGAATAGATGATGGTAGTGTTGGGAGATTAAATTCTTCGTTTGTATTTTGAGTTATATATGTGATAACATAATTATAATTGGATTTTAGTTCACTTTTATTTAAGCCCGAAGAATTTTCAATATTTAATATTCCAATATCCATATAATACAAGGGTTTAAAAAGTAAAGTAAAATATACACTCAAGATTAAAAAAGAAAATATAAAACTCGAAATAAAAACCGCCTTAGATAAAAATTTAATAAATGCCTTTATATTCCTAATAATAAAGGTTGCAGAAAAGCAGTTAATAATCGATCTGTTCAAAACATTCACAAAATCACCTCTAATAGTAAGTATAACTGATATACATAAATGTATACAAGAATAAATAAATTCATAAAGATTGCATAAATTGGAATGAGTAAAGCAAATCAGAGAATAACTATGAAATACGTTGGTTATAAAACATAATTTGTCTGTATGGTTATAAATGGAATAATATGTGGAGTAGTTGAAGTTGCTATTATACTGATTATTAATTATTATATAAGGTATAGAACATATTAGCACTCGGATGCGCTGAGTGCTAACAAAAGGAATAAAAATATAAAAGGAGGGGTTTAAAATGAACATTAGACCACTTAGTGATAGGGTATTAATTAAAAGATTAGAAGCAGAGGAAACTACGAAAAGTGGAATAGTTCTTGCAGGGGCTTCAAAGGAAAAACCTCAAGAAGCTGAGGTTATTGCAGTAGGACCAGGAAAAACAGAAGATGGAAAATTGATTAAAATGGAAGTTAAAACAGGGGATAAAGTATTATTCTCTAAATATTCAGGAAATGAAATAAAATATGATGGAATTGATTATATCATATTAAAACAAGAAGAACTATTAGCTGTAATTGAAAAATAATATTTAATTAATCGCAAAAATGATTAAATATTATTATTAATTATATTTAATCATTAACGCACAAGGAGGGTTTTTAAATGGCTAAAAATGTATTGTTTGGAGAAGAAGCAAGAAGAGCTATGCAAAGAGGTGTAGACAAACTTGCAAACACAGTAAAAATAACACTAGGACCCAAAGGTAGAAATGTTATTTTAGATAAGAAATTTGGATCACCATTAATAACAAATGATGGTGTTACTATAGCAAGGGAAATAGAACTTGAAGATCCGTTTGAAAATATGGGAGCACAACTTGTTAAAGAAGTTGCTACAAAAACTAATGATGTTGCAGGAGATGGAACAACTACAGCTACATTACTTGCTCAGGCTATAATAAGAGAAGGTTTAAAAAATGTTACAGCTGGAGCTAATCCAATGTTAATAAGAACTGGTATAAAAATGGCTGTAGATAAAGCAGTTGAAGAAATTAAAAAAGCTTCTAAACCAGTAAGTGGTAAAGAAGATATAGCTAGAGTTGCATCTATATCAGCTAGCGATGAAGTAACAGGTGCTTTAATAGCTGACGCTATGGAAAAAGTAGGTAATGAAGGTGTTATAACTGTAGAAGAATCAAAATCTATGGGAACAGAACTTGACGTAGTTGAAGGAATGCAGTTTGACCGTGGATATTTAAGTGCATATATGGTTACAGATACAGAAAAGATGGAAGCAAATCTTGAAGAACCATATATTTTAATAACAGATAAAAAAATAACTAATATACAAGACATACTTCCAATACTTGAGCAAATTGTTCAACAAGGTAAAAAATTGTTAATAGTTGCAGAGGACATTGAAGGGGAAGCTTTAAGTACATTAGTTGTTAATAAATTAAGAGGAACCTTTACTTGTGTAGGCGTTAAAGCTCCAGGTTTTGGTGATAGAAGAAAAGAAATGCTTCAAGATATAGCAACTCTAACTGGTGGAGAAGTTATAAGTGAAGAACTAGGAAAAGAATTAAAAGATGTTACTGTTGAGATGCTTGGAAAAGCTGAGAGTGTTAAAATATCTAAAGAAAACACTACAATAGTAAATGGAAAAGGTGATAAGAACGCAATACATGATAGAGTATCTCAAATTAAAAAACAAATTGAAGATACTACATCAGATTTCGATAAAGAAAAATTGCAAGAAAGACTTGCTAAACTTGCAGGAGGAGTAGCTGTAATAAAAGTTGGAGCTGCTACTGAAACTGAATTAAAAGAGAAAAAATTAAGAATAGAAGATGCTCTTGCGGCTACAAAAGCAGCAGTTGAAGAAGGAATAGTTCCAGGTGGTGGAACAGTTTACATCAATGCAATTACTGAGATTGCTAAATTAACTTCAGATGTATCAGATATTCAAGTGGGTATTAACATAATCAAAAGAGCTTTAGAAGAACCATTAAGACAAATCGTTACCAATGCTGGTGCAGAAGCTTCAGTTATAATAGAAAAAGTTAAAGAAAGCGCTGGAGAAATTGGATATGATGCGTTACATGGTAAATTAGTAAATATGAATAAAGCAGGAATTGTTGACCCAACAAAAGTTGTAAGATCAGCACTTCAAAATGCGGCATCTGTTGCAGCAACATTCTTAACAACAGAAGTTGCAGTTGCAGATATTCCAGAGAAAAATCCAGCACCAATGGGTGCACCAGGAATGGGAATGGATGGAATGTACTAAGAAAAAATAATATTCTAATTAATTAGAATAAAATATATTAGAATAGGAAGATTAACTAGGTTATATCTAGTTAATCTTCCTATTTTATTAGATCATAAAAATATGTTTTTAATATGTAAACGAGCAAGCACAAGATAGTTATTGACAAATCTTTAAACATTAACTATCATGGTTATAATAGCTACAAAAACAACTCTACTCATATATCCCTTGAATACGGCAAGGAGCATCTACGGTCAGCCTTAAATTGACCACTATGGGTAATTTTAGTATGAACTTATTTTAGGTATGCTAATTTTACTTTGATTAAAGTAGGATTAGTATGCTTTTCTATACTTTATACCTTATTTTTTAATATTGTATATATATATATGGGTTTATACCAATTATAAAAAATGAATATAAGGAACATTTAATTAAATATAATATCATTTTTGATATGATATTTAATTTTATGTACCTAAAATAGAAGTACGAAGGGGTGTTGATTAAATGGCAAAGATATTAAAACAAGCGTATACATTTGACGATGTATTGTTAGTCCCAAACAAATCTGAGGTTTTACCTAGAGATGTTACTTTAGGTACCTACCTTACAAAAAAAATAAAACTTAATATACCACTAATGAGTGCAGCGATGGATACTGTTACTGAATCTAGAATGGCTATTGCTATGGCTAGAGAGGGTGGAATAGGCATTATACATAAAAATATGAGTATTGAAAATCAAGCTATTGAAGTTGATAGAGTTAAAAGGCAAGAAAATGGTGTAATTACAGATCCATTTTTCTTATCACCAGAAAATCTTCTAGAAGATGCTTTAGAATTAATGAAAAAATATAGAATATCAGGAGTTCCAATTACAACAGATGGAAAGCTCGTTGGAATAATTACTAATAGAGATATAGTCTTTGAAACTGATTATAGTAAAAAGATTAAAGACATAATGACAAGTAAAAATTTAATAACAGCACCAGAAGGAACAAGCATGCAAGAAGCAAAGGAACTTCTTAAAAAACATAAAATAGAGAAGTTACCTTTAGTAGATAGCGAAAATAATTTAAGAGGTCTTATAACTATAAAAGATATAGAGAAAACTTTGAGATTCCCAGATGCTGCAAAGGATTCTCGCGGAAGATTATTATGTGGTGCAACAGTTGGTGTAACTGCTGATAAGATGGATAGGGTAGCTGCACTTGTAAAGGCTGGCGTGGATGTAATAACTATAGATACAGCTCATGGACATTCTTTAGGAGTACTAGAGGCTGTACGTGAAATAAAGGCTGCATACCCAGAACTTCAAATAATTGCAGGAAATATTGCAACTGCTGCAGCAACTCGTGATTTAATTGAAGCAGGGGCAGATTGTGTAAAGGTTGGTATAGGTCCTGGTTCAATTTGTACTACAAGAATTGTTGCAGGAGTAGGTGTTCCACAACTTACAGCAGTTATGGATTGTGTTGAAGAAGGAAATAAATATGGAATTCCTGTAATTGCAGATGGCGGTATAAAATACTCAGGAGACATAGTTAAGGCATTAGCAGCAGGTGCTAAGGTAGTAATGATTGGTTCTATGTTCGCAGGTTGCGAAGAAGCGCCAGGCGAGATGGAAATATATCAAGGAAGAAGTTATAAGGTATACAGAGGCATGGGTTCTTTAAGTGCTATGGCTTGTGGAAGTAAGGATAGATATTTCCAAGAAGGAAATAAGAAGTTAGTTCCAGAAGGTGTAGAAGGAAGATTACCTTTTAAAGGAAGTGTTATAGATACAATATTCCAGATGATCGGTGGTATAAGGTCTGGTATGGGATATTTAGGTTCAGCAACACTTGTACAATTGTTTGAAACTTCAACATTTGTTGTTCAAACTTCAGCAGGACTTCGCGAAAGTCATCCACACGATGTATCAATTACAAAAGAATCACCAAACTATAGCGTAAACAGCTAGAATATATAACAATAGATAAATTAAGGCTTAAATGTACAGGAGGAAAAACATTGATTAATAGAGAATTAGTTTTAGTAGTTGATTTTGGTGGTCAATATAATCAACTTATTGCAAGAAGAGTTAGAGAAAACAGTGTTTACTGTGAAATAATACCATACACATATTCTGTTGAAAAAATAAAAAACATGAATCCAATAGGTATAATATTCACGGGTGGACCAAATAGTGTATATGCTGATGGTGCTCCACAAATTGAAAAAGAAATATTTGAGCTTGGTATTCCTATCTTGGGAATATGTTATGGTGCTCAATTAATGGCACAAGCATTTGGTGGAGAAGTTAAAACATCAGAAGTTCGCGAATATGGTAAAGTAGAAGTTGACCTAAATAAAGATGCTATTATTTTCAAAGGAATAGATGAAAATCAATGTTGGATGAGTCATACAGATCATATATCTAAAGTTCCAAAAGGATTTGAAATTATTGCAACTTCTAAACATTGTCCAGTAGCTGCTATGGCAAATGTTTCTAAAAAACTTTATGGAGTTCAATTTCATCCAGAAGTAAAACATACTCTCTTTGGTGAAGAAATGATTAGAAAGTTCTTATATGATGTATGTCAGGTTAATGGCGATTGGTCAATGTCTTCTTTTGCACAGGAGAAAATTAAGGCTATTAGAGAACAAGTTGGAGATAAAAAAGTGCTTTGTGCTCTCTCAGGTGGAGTTGATTCTTCAGTTGCTGCAGTACTTGTTTACAAAGCAATTGGTGATCAGTTAACTTGTGTGTTTGTAGATCATGGTTTACTTAGAAAAGATGAAGGCGACCAAGTTGAAACTATATTTAACGGTGAATTCGACATGAAGATAATAAGAGTTAACGCTAAAGATAGGTTCCTAGGTAAGCTTAAGGGCGTAAGTGACCCAGAGAAAAAGAGAAAGATAATTGGAGAAGAATTTATAAGAGTTTTTGAAGAAGAGTCAAATAAACTCGGCCAATTAGATTTCCTTGTTCAAGGAACAATATACCCAGATGTAGTAGAGAGTGGTACTGCCACTTCAGCTACCATAAAAAGTCATCACAATGTTGGAGGACTTCCAAAAGATATGCACTTTAAACTAATTGAGCCTTTAAGAGAGTTATTTAAAGATGAGGTTAGAGCTGTTGGAGAAGAAATTGGAATACCACATCACTTAGTGTGGAGACAACCGTTCCCAGGACCAGGACTCGCTATAAGAGTACTTGGAGAAATAACTGAGGAAAAATTATTTATAACTAGCGAGGCAGATGCAATCTTTAGAGATGAAATAGCTAAAGCAGGACTTGAAAGTGAGATATGGCAGTATTTTGCATGTCTTCCTAACATTAAGTCTGTTGGAGTTATGGGTGATGAGCGAACATATTGTCACACAGTAGCTTTAAGAGCTGTTACAAGTTCCGATGCAATGACTTCAGACTGGGCTAGAATACCTTACGAGGTATTAGATATAGTATCTCGTAGAATCGTTAATGAAGTTAAAGGAGTAAACAGAATTGTTTACGATATAACATCTAAGCCACCTTCTACTATAGAGTGGGAATAGGTCATTTAGGTAATAAATTATTGAAAAACTTAGATATATTAATAAAATAAGATAATTAAAAGTGGTTATGATGTATGCTATTAAAAAGGCACATCATAACCACTTTTTTTATAAATAATATTCTCCTATTCAGACGCCATATTGTTTTTAGCATAGATTTTTGATTTAAAGAAAAAGAATAATATTATTAATATTGTGACTAAAGGTGTAACATATTCTGGTATTTCTATTTTAAATCCTTCAAGTATCATCACTACACCGAGACATAGTATTGAATACATTGCTCCATTCTTAAGAAAAATATATTTTTTTATGTTTTCTATATTCCCCATGGTTAGTTGCCTTACAACAATAGCTCCTAGGCCATTTCCCAAAATTATTAGTGGTACTGAGGTTGTAAATGCAAAAGCGCCTAATACCCCATCAATGGAAAAAGTCATATCAATTATTTCTAAATATAATATCTTACTAATGTCAGACATCCCACTTGTATTACTCAATAATTGTTGCTCGTTTGATTCTGCGTTCTTCTTAAAGCCATCAGTAATAAAAAATGCAGAAGATCCGATTACAGCAGAGAGCGCCAATACTGAATTATGTTTCAAAGCCAATGCAACAATTACAACTAAAATCACGGAAACTATTGCATAAAACCATGCGCCGTGTTTAACAAAGAATTCTTCACCTGGAAGTCCAAAGTGCTTATCTTCAATAAACAGCCAATGAAGAAATAGGAATAATAAAAATACTCCTCCTCCAAGCATCAGAATAGGCGTGGAAAGTTCAAATGATTCTTTTATGTGTGGATCATTTGAAAATGTGGCAGTAAGAGCTCCTATGGGACCGAGTCCTGGATTAGTTACCCAGACTATAATCCATGGCAACATGCCTCTTACAATAAATACTGCAAACAATATACCGTAGAACAGAAACCATTTCTTTGCTTTTTCAGACATAGTTCCAAGAACCTCTGCGTTTATTACAGCATTATCGATGCTGGATACTATTTCGAATACACATAAACCAATTATAATAAATAGTATGGACATAAATCCCATTTAGTCAAAACTCCTTCCAAAATTAAATACTTGTTTGTAATATGTATTATAAACTATCGATACTTGTACTTTCAACATGTTTATTTATTTAGGGTAGGATAACAGTGACATTTAATATGTACTTACTAAATTCTTGTATGGAATACAGTTGAGTTAATATAAAATGTATGATATAGTTTAATTATAATATGGTTAGCGGTTGGACAAACTAACGTTTGATTCCGAGAAAAATTTGTTTCTAGGGTGGGAAACTCTTATTTGAGTATCCCACTCTATTATTTTTTGTTCTCATAATGTTTAGAATATATTCCATTGCATATTACTAATTTTGGAAGGGGATAATATAAAATAGTAATTCGGATTTAATTCAATATAATTCACAATAACAAAAGGACGTGATAATTATGATTTATATACTAATTTTTCTTTTAGCAATAACTTTTATATTACCAATTGTATCGAAAAAAGTAGAGGCAAATCTTGAAATTTTTCTTTTTACTATTGGGGTATTAGCAGCTGTTACTTCGGGTGTAATAAACAAAACATTTTTACTAAGTATTGCTCAAAATAAATTCATGTATTTTATAGCCTTTGCTGTATTAATAGGTGGATTTTTGTTCAAAACACTAACTACTCATATAAATAAAGCATTAGAACATATTCTAAAACGTATTCCATTAAGAATTTTTATATTTTTATTAATAGTAGTTATAGGGCTTTTGTCAAGCGTAATAACAGCAATTATAGCTGCCCTTCTATTAGTAGAAATAGTTAGTATACTACCTATTAGTAGAAAAAATAAAATAAATATTAATATAATTGCTTGTTTTTCAATTGGACTAGGCGCAATATTAACCCCAATAGGGGAGCCATTATCTACAATTGTAGTTTCTAGGCTTGGTTTGAATTTTTGGTCGCTTTTAGATCAACTTGGTATTTATATTATTCCTGGTATAATAATACTTGGAATTATGGGAGCAACTTATGGATCAAAGGAAAAGGGTAAAGCAGATAACGATGAAGAAATTGTTATAGGCGAAACAAACAAATTGATCATTATAAGGGCAATTAAAATATTCCTATTCATTATTGCATTGGAACTACTTGGAGAAGGATTTAAACCAATAATTGAGGCTTATATATTACCACTTGATACTCGCTATTTGTACTGGGTTAATATGTCCTCGGCAGTATTAGATAATGCAACACTTGCTGCAGCAGAAATAAGTGTTAAAATGTCACCAGAACAAATTAGGGCTGTGCTAATAGGATTGCTTGTCAGTGGAGGAATAATGATTCCAGGTAATATACCAAATATTATTTCTGCTGGTAAATTAAAAATTACAAGTAAAGAGTGGATTAAGGTAGGGGCACCAATCGGAATTTCTATTATGCTCATATATTATGCTGTTTTATTTGTATTTTAGTGATTTTTGTATTTAAAAAGATCATCCATTTTTGCTAATATATATTAGTATAAATGGATGGTTAAACTTATATTAAGGCCCTAAGTATAGGCTATTGCTCAACTAATTATATGTGAGAAAATTGAATTAATATAGATTTTATGGTATAATTTTATATAATATTTTAACGGTTGGACAAGCTAATGTTTGATTCATTATAACTTTTCACAAAAGGACGTGATAATAATGCTTTTTATATTAATTATTCTTTTAGTAGTAACCTTCGTGTTACCACTTATATCAAAAAAAGTAGAAGGTAATCTAGAAGTTTTTTTATTTACTATTGGATTATTAGCTTCTATTACTTCGGGTGTATTAAACAAAACATTTTTACTTAGTATTGCGCAAAATAAATTCATGTATTTTATAGCCTTTGCTGTATTAATAGGTGGATTTTTATTCAAAGCATTTAATAACCCTATAAAAATAGGATTAGAGCATGTTTTAAATCGTATTCCATTAAGGATTTTTGTGTTTTTGTTAGTAGTAATTATAGGGCTTTTATCAAGTGTAATAACAGCAATTATAGCTGCCCTTCTATTAGTTGAGATAGTTAGTATACTTCCAGTTAGTAGAAAAAACAAAATAAATATTAATATAATTTCATGTTTTTCAATTGGGATTGGGTCAATATTAACACCAATAGGGGAGCCATTATCCACAATTGTAGTTGCTAAACTTGGACTTAGTTTTTGGGCTCTTTTAAATCAACTTGGTATTTATATTATCCCAGGAATATTAATACTTGGTATTATTGGGGCATTGTATGCTTCTCTAGACAAAACTAAAACAGTGAATGATGATGAAGAACTTGAAGATGAAACAAATAAATTGATTCTTATAAGAGCAATTAAAATCTTCCTATTCATAATAGCATTAGAGTTACTTGGAGAAGGATTTAGACCAATAATTGATAAATATATAATAACTCTAGATTATCACTATTTATATTGGGTTAATATGTCTTCAGCGGTGTTAGATAATGCGACACTTGCAGCTGCGGAAATAAGTGTTAAAATGTCACAAGTACAAGTTGAAGCTGTGCTTCTTGGATTGCTTATTAGTGGAGGAATGATGATCCCAGGTAATATACCTAATATTATTTCTGCTGGTAAATTAAAAATTACGAGTAGCGAATGGATTAAATTAGGAGTTCCATTAGGGCTTATTATGATGGCTATATACTACGTTGTTTTATTTGTAATATAAAATATTTAATAATTTCTAATAAAACAGATGAGAATAAATTATTCTCATCTGTTTTTTTTTATTGAATTTAACCATAATAGGCGGAATTCTCCCATCCTCTACAGGTGGGGGATGGACAGCCTTTATTATTTTAGGTTAGATACATAAAACAATAAATCTTTGGCAAACTATTAATAGTAATATGTGGTCAGTAGTAAATTTATAAGGTAGGTGATATATTGGAATTAGATACTAATAATCATTCGGTATTCTTGCTAAATTATCATTTAGTATTGGTTATAAAATATAGAAAAAAAGTAATAAATGATGAAATATCAAATAGACTAAAGGAAATATTTGAGTATATATGCCCCAAATATAATATTACTTTAGATGAATGGAATCATGATAAAGACCATGTTCATCTATTGTTTAGAGGTTATCCAAATACGGATATATCTAAGTTTATAAACGCATATAAAAGTGCTAGTAGTAGACTTATAAAAAAAGAGTTTCTATCAATCAAAACCCAATTATGGAAAGAGTATTTTTGGAGTAAAAGTTACTGCCTTATAACAACTGGTGGTGCCCCTATAGATATAGTTAGAAAATATATAGAAACCCAAGGATTGAAATGAGGTGAGAAAATGTTAAAGGCTTATAAATTTAGGTTATATCCAAATATTGAGCAAAAAATATATTTAGCCAAGACTTTTGGATGTACTAGATTTGTATATAACTGAATGCTTGCTGAAAGAATTAAATCATATGAGGAAAACAAAGACCTAGATATTAAGGCAATGAAACATCCCACACCAGCACAATACAAAACTGAATTTGAGTGGCTAAAAGAAGTCGATAGTCTTGCTTTAGCTAATGCTCAAATGAATTTAGATAAAGCGTATAAGAATTTTTTTAGAGATAAATCAATTGGTTTTCCTAAGTTCAAGAAGAAAACTAATACCAATAGTTATACAACTAATAATCAAAATGGTACTGTGTATATTGAAAATAAGCATATCAAAGTACCTAAATTAAAGTCTATGATAAAAATAAAGCAGCATAGAGAATTCAATGGGTTAATTAAATCTTGCACTATATCACAAGTTCCAAGTGGTAAATATTATATATCTATTTTAGTTGACGCTGAAAATATTCAATTGCCTAAAACAGATAGCAAAATAGGTGTAGATTTGGGAATTAAAGAGTTTGCAATAACAAGTAATGGTGATGTTTTTCATAATCCTAAATACCTAAAGAAATCAGCTAAAAGGTTAGCTAAACTTCAAAAGGATTTATCAAGAAAACAAAAAGGTAGTAATAATAGAAAAAAAGCTAAAATAAAAGTAGCAAAATTACATGAGAAAATATCTAACCAAAGGAAAGATATGTTGCACAAAGTAAGCACTCAATTAATTAACGAAAACCAAGTTATAGTGATTGAGGACTTAAAAGTTAGAAATATGGTAAAAAATCATAAATTAGCAAAATCAATATCTGATGTTAGCTGGTCAGAGTTTAGAAGAATGTTAGAATATAAGGCAAAATGGTATTGTAGAGAAATAATAGTAGCACCATCAAACTATGCAAGTAGTCAGTTATGTTCTGATTGTGGTAATCAATCAAGTCAAACCAAAGACTTATCATGCAGAACTTATATATGCCCAGCATGTGGGATGATAATGGATAGAGATATAAATGCGAGCAAAAATTTACTAAAACTAGCAATATAATAAAAGATATATTGTTAGAGAGGTTGGAATGACCTTGATAGCTTGGATACGTTTCTGCAAGAGACGCACTTGCTACAGTAGTAGTATTGACCAAGAAGCCATCCACTTCTATAAGTGGTGGTAGTTCACCTTAACTATATTAATACAAATGGATATAGGCTATTTTTCGAATAATGTCGAATATACAAATAAAATTTAAAAAAAGTGTTAAATAATTTGTCGTTTGATGTAATTTGATGTATAATAAGTGTATAAAATAGATCTTATGTAAGAATTATTTTTTCGGAGGATGGTATATATGAATAATATAAAAAGTGTTAAGTTAAGTATGGCTATATATAAATATATAAATCAGAGTAAAGTTTTAGAAAAAATTAAAGTTAATAAAAAAGAAGATAAAATTGATATAGATGATAATTTTAAAATGAATTTAAAACAACGTTTTAGAGATTTGGATTTGTTAGATGAAAGAGTTATGTGAACTACTCATCACTTTAGAAGTGAGAGCTTCCTTTAATCCTAATCAACCTACAAGTAGGAAATTATTTTACGATTTATCAGTTTCCGAGGCTATGGGTTTTTAAGGAAAACCCTTTCCGTAATACCTACGGTAGTTTGAAAACCTATAATATTATTATAACCAATTAATTGCTAATTATACAAATGAAATCATTGCAAATTGGTATTGAATCATTTACAATGATATGCTATTTATCTCACCACCTAAGAGGTGGGAGAATTTCGCATAAAGAGAGTTAAAATGGTTTTTATATAAAAAGGTATGGTAAATTATTAATTTATCATACCTTTTTATGTCGTTAGAGTAATTTCTTAACGTTGAACAGTGAGTTTTGAACTAGCCATGCTTGAGGAAAATATTTTCCGATTGTCCAATAACTTACCCCACCTAGATTGTATTTCGCAGCGGTCCTAAGCTTAGCATTCATGCTTCTGGCATCTTCAAACCAAACTACATGTTCTTTTTTGTTAGCATCATAGTAATTAAAAAATGGAGCCTGGGAAGTATAGTCATATTTAATAGATGCAAATACTTTTCTTGCAAGATCTACCGCTTCAACATTGCCAAGTGCAGTTGCTTTAGTGCCTTTTACATAAGGTAGTGTCCAATCATAACCATAATTAGGTATTCCCATAAAAATCTTTTTACTTGGGATTACTGTTACAGCATAATCAAGAATTTTTTTTACTTCGTTAATTGGAGAAACCGCGAGTGGTGGACCGGCGGTATATCCCCATTCGTAAGTCATCAGTATAACATGGTTTACGAGAGCCCCATGAACAGGGTAATCATGAGCTTCATACAGTAAGCCTTTTATATCACCAGAGGGTTTAGGGGCTAGGGCTGTAGTAA